>JAJZGK010000078.1 GCA_021798485.1 Pseudomonadota bacterium | reverse complement strand
CGACAGCCTGTGGTTCGCGGCGGGCGACCGTTCGGCGGATTTCAGCTATTACACCAAGCGGCTCAGTCTGGCGGCGGTCTATTCCTCCACCCTGCTGTTCTGGCTGGAAGACAGCTCGGACGGCTTTGCCGACAGCTGGGCCTTCCTCGACCGCCGGCTGACCGATTTCGCCCGCCTGCCGCGCCTGCAAAAACAGATCGGCGCGCAGCTGCAGGCCCTGCCCAATCCGCTGACGGCGCTGCGCCAGACTGTCCTGGGCCTGGGCGGCCGCAAAAACGGCCCCCGCCGCCGCTTCGGCGTGCGGGCCGGAAGCCGCTAGCGGCGAACCCGCGCCCGGCGCCTCGCGGGACATATATCTTTTAACTCTCATCCTCGATTTCGCGGCGCACGTCGGCCATGGCGGCGGCATCGGCCGGGCCGGGGCCGCGGCGGCGCTGCCGCCAGGTGCCGATCAGCGCCGCCGCCAGGGCGATCAGCACCAGCCCCACCAGGGCGTAGATCTTCGATTCCCCCAGATAGACTTCCAGGGCGCGGCCGATGAAATAGCCGCCCCAGCTGAAGGCATTGGCCCACACCGTGGCCGACAGCAGGTTGAGCAACAGGAATTTCGAGCGCGAGGTGCCGGTCATGCCGATGATGAACGGGCTGATGTTGCGCACGCCGTAGATGAAGCGGAACGACAGGATGAACAGGTTTTCGTGGCGGCGCAGCAGATGGAAGGCCCATTCCACCTTTTTGGCCATGGTGGGCCAGCGTTCCAGCAGCGGCGTGCCGTAGCGCCGGCCGATGTAAAACCAGGTCTGGTCGCCGCCGAAACTGCCCAGAACGGCGAAAATGGTCAGGCTGGTCACCGAAAGCTTGATATCGCCGCCGGAAATCAGGGCGCCGGTCAACAGCACGATGGTTTCACCTTCGAAGAAGGTGAAGGCCAGGATCAGCAGATAAACCAGGGGCCCGTAGTGGTTGGCGGTATCGATGATCCACTGTTCCAAGGCACTGGCCCCGCGTCAGAAGGAGGAGAGCGGACGGATGCGGTTGACATGCCCCATCTTGCGTCCGGGCCGGGCCTCGGCCTTGCCGTAAAGATGCAGATGGGCGCCCGGCTCGGCCAACAGGGCCGGCACCGTCAGGATATCGTCGCCGATGAGGTTGGTCATCTCGGCATCGGCGAAGCGGGCGGGCGAGCCCAGCGGCAGGCCGCAGACGGCGCGCACCAACTGCTCGAACTGGTCGGTCTGGCAGGCGTTCATGGTCCAATGGCCGGAATTGTGCGGGCGCGGCGCCATTTCGTTCACCAGCAGGCGGCCATCGCGGCTGACGAACAGTTCCACCGCCAGCAGGCCCACCAGATCCAGGGCGCGGGCGGCGGCGGCGGCGATGGCCTGGGCTTCCCCGGCCAGGGCGGCGGGCAGGGCGGCCGGGGCCAGGGTAACATCGAGGATATGGTTCTTGTGGCGGTTTTCCACCACGTCGAAGCAGGCGGTGGCGCCGTCCTGGCCGCGCGCCACGATCACCGAAACTTCCCGCTCGAAATCGACGAAGCCTTCCAGGATGGCCGGGGCGCCGTTCAGGGCCCGCCAGGCCTGGGCGGCATCGTCGTCGGCGCCGATCTTGCTCTGGCCCTTGCCGTCATAGCCGAAACGGGTGGTTTTCAGCACCGCCGGGCGGCCCAGTTCGGCCAGGGCCTGGTTCAGCCCGGCCAGGCTGTTCACCGCCCGCCACGGCGCGGTGGCGATGCCGAGGCCGTTGAAGAAGCGTTTCTCCACCACCCGGTCCTGGGCGGTGTCCAGCACGCGCCAGCCGGGCCGCACCGGCACCAGGCGCTCCAGCACCCTGACGCTGGCGGCGGGAATGTTTTCGAATTCGAAGGTCACCACATCGACGGCGGCGGCGAAGGCGGCCAGGGCCGCCTCGTCCTCGTAGGCGGCGGTGGTGAGGGCGGCGGCCACCTGGCTGGCCGGGCCTTCGCCCTCGGGGCAGTAAACGTGGCAGCGATAGCCCAGGCGGGCGGCGGCCAGCGCGGTCATGCGGCCCAGTTGGCCGCCGCCGATGATGCCGATGGTGCCGCCCGCGGGCAGGGCGCGCTCAGCCGGCATGGCCGTCGTCGTCGCTGGGCTGTTCGGCCACGGCGGCGGTCTGGCGGGCCCGCCAGTCGTCCAGGCGCCGGGCCAGGGCCTCGTCTTGCAGGGCCAGCACGGCGGCGGCCAGCAGGGCGGCGTTGATGGCCCCGGCCTTGCCGATGGCCAGGGTGCCCACCGGCACCCCGCCCGGCATCTGCACGATGGAGAGCAGGCTGTCCATGCCCTTCAGGGCCTTGCTTTCGATGGGCACGCCGAACACCGGCAGCGGCGTCATGGCGGCGGTCATGCCGGGCAGATGGGCGGCGCCGCCGGCGCCGGCGATGATCACCTGAAGGCCGCGCCCGCGCGCCGTGGTGGCGTACTCGTAAAGGCGCTGCGGCGTGCGGTGCGCCGAAACGATGCGCTGCTCGTAAGGCACGCCCAGGGCGGCCAGGGTTTCGGCGGCATGTCGCAAGATAGGCCAGTCGGACTGGCTGCCCATGATGATCCCGACCTTGACACCCTGTTCCATTCTTGCGCCATCCCTTAGGGCAAAGCGGCCTTACGGCCCGGAAAGGGCGGCATTATAGGCTGCGGACGGCGGGATGCAAGCAAACCCTGGTCCGGGGCGGGGGTCAGCCCAGCAGGGCGGCGATCTCGGAGGTCAGCTGGGCAACGTTCCAGGCCGACAGCTGGGCCAGCATGTTGGCGGCCTCGGCATCGAGGTGGATATCGAAGGTGGAATAGCTGGGGAAATGCGCCAGGCTGCCGCCGGGATCGGCGCCCTGGCCCTGGGACAGATCGGCCTGCAGGGCGATGTCGGTGATGGCCTCCTGCCACTGGTCGACGCGGTTGTTGTAGACCCACAGCACCTGCACCGTGCGTCCCGCCGCCACCTGGGCGACGGGATTGGCCACGGTGGTCAGGGTTTGCCGGGCCCAGGCGATGCCCCGGTGCGGACTGTCGGTTCCGGCGCAGCTGTTGCGCTTCAGTTGCGCCAGCAGATCGGCGAACGGCGCCTGCGGGAACAGCTGCACGAAGCTTAAGGGCTGATCGGCGCGCATGCCGCCGAAGGAGGGATAGGCGCCGTTTTCGTAAGCGGCGAAGCCGAACAGATTGGGCAGTTGGGAATCCGCCACCAGAAGGCCGTTGCCGTCGAGACTGAGGGCGGTGGAGGTGTTGACGAACACCAGGGCCCGCACATCGCCGCTGGTGCGGGCCAAGAGCCCCATCAGGCCGGTGTTTTCAAAAGCGCCGCCATCGGAAAAGCCGTAGCGGATGGTGACGGGCGGCTCGGTCTGGATCAGCGGCCAGTAATCGTATTGCGGCACGATGGCCAGGGGTTTGTCGTCCAGCGCCGCCAGTTCGGCCCGCAGCCGCGTCAGTTCGGCGCGGGCCAGGGCCCCTTGGGTGGCGGCGAAGCCGAATTTGGTCGGCCGGCTGTCGGCCTCGGCCAGACTTTGATCGAGATAGGCCCCCAGACGCTGCTGCAGCCACTGGGCGAAGAAGGCGCTGGAACAGCCGGTGATGTCGCACAGGGAATAGCGCCGCCGCAAGGTGGCCAGCACCGCGCCCACCGGGGCGGGATCAGGCAGCAGGGTGGTGCCGAACCCGAAGGATTCGCAGGCGCCGCCGCCGCGCAGCTGCCCGTTCGGGGTTTGGCCGGGGGCGCCGGTGCTGAGACAGGTGGCCTGCATCGGCATCTGCGGCGCCCCGGCGCTCTCTTCCATCAGATTGAAATTGACGATCAGCGCCGGGCGTCCGGCGCGGGGATAATAGAAATCATCGGTGCCGAGATCGGGATTGCCGGGCAGCAGAGTCTCGGTCACATGCCGCGCCGACAGGCTGAAGAATTTGTCGGGCAGAATGCCGTCGTCCTCGGAGTAGGTGGCGGCGTAGAGCGCGTAGCCCCGCAGGATGAAATGGCCGACGGCATAGATCCACAGCCACGACCACGGCACCTTGTCCCACAGTTTCAGCCACAGCCATTGCAGGGCGAAATCGGCCAGCCCCGTCTCGTCGAAGCGGCCGGGCACGGCGCCCAGGCAGGTGGCGGGCATATGACAGACATTGCCGGGAGAGGCCTCGCCGGGGCTGCCCTTCACCAGATCGCCCGGCGCCAGGGGGGTGATCAGCAGATCGGCGTCGGTAACGGGCTGGCCGCCCAGGGTGGCGGGCAGGAAGGTGAACGGCACCGCCGCCCAGCTGCCGCCCGAAACCGACGAGAAGACGCCGACCCGGTCCAGGAGCCGCTGTCCGGGGCGCTGCGGGTCGTCCAGGCTGGCCAGGGCGGAAAGCTGGCCCAGGCCGCAGACCATGGAGCGGGAGCCGCCGCCGGAAATGCATACGGCCAGCGGTTTATCGGCGGGCAGGGCCTGGCCCAGCGGCAGCGGATACAGGGGGATCTGTGCGGCCATGCCTGAAACCCTTTCATCCCAACCGGCCAATGAATTGACCGGTTGTATCGTCCCTCGCCGGGCGGCGGCATCCGCCGCCTTGGCCGCTCGCTCAAGGCTCGCTGGATACCGGCCAACGCGCCACTGCAACGGTTGGCCGGCATCAGATGGCATTAAAGAGCGCAGTATACACTTATAAGTGTTTTATTGGGATGATATTCCGTTTCGGGGCGTGCCGCCCCCTGGAGCCGGGCGTTGCATAACCGGGCAAAAAAGCGTCAACTCTCAAAGCATGAGCGACGATTTTCCCACCAGTACCCAGCCGGCCAGTCCGGTGGGGGGCGCCGGGTCCGATCAGCAGCAGCCCGGCCCCTTTGCCGGGCGCCGGATGACGCCGTGGCGTTCCTACGGCGCCGCCGCCCCGTTGCGCCCGCCGCCACCCGCCGATGTGGCCAGCCTGCTGGGCATGCCTCTGGGGGCCATTCCCACGCCCATTCAAGACAAGGTGGCGGCCCTGGCCGGGGAAATCGAGAGCCTGCGCGCCGAGTTGGATCATGCCCGGCATCATGTGCATTGGCTGGAGGAGCGGGCCGATCATCATCCGCAGCTGGCGGTGCTGGGGCGGCCGGCGCTGCTGCGCGCCCTGGGCCATGCCATGGAGCAATCGGCCCGCGCCGGGCTGCCGGGGGTGCTGATCCTGCTGCATGCGGGCGGGCTGGAGGCGGTGCGCCTGGAGGAGGGGCTGGACGCCCAGGATGCGGTGCTGGCCGAACTGGCCGCCCGGCTGACCTCGGGGCTGCGGCACAGTGATTATCTCGGCTATTTCGACAACGGCGACTTCGCCCTGGTGCTGACCCTGGTGGACGAGGCCGCCGCCGCCGATAAGCTGCGGCATCTGCTGGCCGATTGCCGCCTGCCGCCGCCGTTGTGGCGGGAGCGGCCGGTGGCGCTGGCCTTCTGGGCCGGGCTGGCGGCCTTTCGCCCCGGCGAGACGGTGGACGATCTGGTGCGGCGGGCCGATGCGGCCCGCTGTCAAATGTCAGATCAGTGAAAGCCCCTGGCCCTTAGGCAATGATATCGGGAACCAAAGCATTTTCCAGGACGAGGATCTCGTCCTTCAAGAGAAGCTTGCGCTTTTTCAGGCGCTGGATCTTCAACTGATCGAAGGCGTTTCCGTCTGCTAAATGGCCGATCACATCGTCGAGATCGCGATGTTCGAGGCGAAGAACTTCCAATTTGTGGCGTAACTCGTCCGTGCTATCGTCGATCATGCCTGTCCGTCCCGAGGTCACGGGAGTGACACTAGCAGAAAAGCGGTGGAAACGGTATGGCATGTTGTCGGACCGGTCCGGGTCGGATCGCGGCGTTTTTTTCATGCGGGAGCATTCATGTCGGATATCAAACGGCTTGGCATTCTGACCAGCGGCGGCGACTGCGCCGGCCTCAACGCGGCCATCCGCGCGGTGTTGCATCGCGCCATCACCCATTACGGCTGGACCGTTTACGGCATCCACGACGGCTCGCTGGGGCTGATGAACCGACCCCTGCAATATAGCGAGCTGACCCTGGATCTTTTCAGCGGCAACCTGCTGCGCATGGGCGGCACCATGCTGGGCACCACCAACAAGGGCGATCCCTTCGCCTTCCCCATGCCCGACGGTTCCAGGAAGGACCGCTCGGGCGAGTTCGTGGAAGGCTTCAAGCTGCTGGGCCTCGATGCCCTGATCGTCATCGGCGGCGACGGCTCGATGAAGATCCTCAACAAGCTGTGCAAGCAGGGCGGCCTGCCCATGGTGGGCATTCCCAAAACCATCGACAACGATGTGCACTGCACCGATTTTGCCATCGGCTTCACCACCGCCGTCAATGTGGCGGTGGATGCCCTGGACCGCCTGCAGCCCACCGCCGCCAGCCATCACCGGGTGATGATCCTGGAGGTGATGGGCCGCGACGCCGGGCATATCGCCCTGAACGCCGCCATCGCCGGCGGCGCCGATGTCGCCCTCATTCCGGAAATCCCCTACAGCCTGGAAGGGGTGATCAACCGTATCGAGGAGGTGAAGCGCGAAGGGCGCAACCATGCCCTGGTGGTGGTGGCGGAAGGCTGCCACACCGAGGACGGCCGCCCGCTGACGGTGGCCTGGGATGCCAGCGAGCGCCGCTACGGCGGCATCGGCCATTACCTGTCGCAGAAGCTGTCCGAGCGGGTGGAGGCGGAAACCCGCGTGACCGTGCTGGGCCATGTGCAGCGCGGCGGCGAACCGTCCAACCGCGACCGCATCCTGGCCTCGGCCTTCGGCGTGCACGCCGTCGATCTGGTGGCCGACGGCCAGTTCGACCGCGTGGTGGTGTGGCAGAACCGCGGCGTCACCGATGTGGCCATCTCCAAGGTGGTGATCGGCCCGCGCGCGGTGGATCCTGGCGACGACATGGTGCGCATCGCCCGCGGCCTCGGCATCTATGTGGGCGAGCCGGCGTAAGGGCCAACCGGCCCTTGGCATCCGCTGAAGCGGAACGGAAGCGTCCTATGATACCAACCGGCCAATGAATTGACCGGTTGTATCGTCCCTCGCCGGGCGGCGGCATCCGCCGCCTTGGCCGCTCGCTCAATGCTCGCTGGATACCGGCCAACGAGTCACTTCAATGGTTGGCCGGTATGATACCAACCGGCCAATGAATTGACCGGTTGTATCGTCCCTCGCCGGGCGGCGGCATCCGCCGCCCCCGCGTCAGATCTTTTTGAAGATCAGCGACGTGTTGATGCCGCCGAAGGCGAAATTGTTGGACATCAGATAGCCGGTGTCCAGGCGGCGCGGCGTGGTCATCACATAGTCGAGCTCACCGCAGCGCGGATCCACGCTGACGAGATTGGCGGTGGGGCAGAACCAGCCCTCGCGCAGCATCTCGATCCCCAGCCAGGCCTCGATGGCGCCGCAGGCCCCCAGGCTGTGGCCGAAATGGCCCTTCAGGGAATGCAGGCGCGCCGCCGGCCCCATGACGGCATGGGTGGCCTGGGTTTCGGCGATATCGCCCCATTCGGTGGCGGTGCCGTGCCCCGAGATCATGCCCACTTCCGAGGCGGGCAGACCGGCATCCTCCAGGGCCAGGCGCAGGGCCTGGGCCATGGTGGCGGCCTGGGGCTGGGTCACATGGCTGCCGTCGGAATTGCTGCCGAAGCCGACGATCTCGGCCAGGATGGCGGCGCCGCGGGCGCGGGCATGATCGTACTCCTCCAGAATCAGGGCGCCGGCCCCTTCTCCGATCACCAGGCCGTCGCGGTCCTTGTCGTAGGGGCGGGGGCTGTGTTCGGGCCGGTCGTTATAGAGGCTGGTGGCGTAGAGGGTGTCGAACACCGCGGTGTCGGTGATGTCCAGTTCCTCGGCGCCGCCGGCGATCATGATCTCGGCCCGGCCCAGGCGGATGGCCTCGTAGGCGAAGCCGATGCCCTGGCTGCCCGAGGTGCAGGCGCTGGAGGTGGGGATCATGCGCCCGGTCAGGCCGAAGAACAGGCCGATATTCACCAGGGCGGAATGGCTCATCATCTGGATGTAGCTGGTGGCGTTCAGATGGCGCGAGGCGCCGTCCTTCTTCAGCTCGTAAAAGCCGAGCACGGCATCGGGGCTGCCGAAGGACGAACCGTAGGCCACGCCGGCCCGGCCGCTTTGCAGCACCGGATCGTCCAGCAGCCCGGCTCCGGCCAGGGCTTTTTCGGCGGCATAGACCGCCATCTGCGACACCCGGCCCATGGTGCGGGTTTTCTTGCGGGGATAGCGCTGCTCGATGGAGAAGCCCGGCACCGGCGCCGCCAGACGGGTGTTGATGCCGCTGAAGCGTTCCCAGTCGGCCATGGCGCGGATGCCGGTGCGGCCTTCCGAGAAGGCCTGGCGGATGGCCGGCCAGTCCTCGCCCAGGGCGGTCAGGCCGGCCATGCCGGTGACGACGACGCGCCGCCCGCTCACAGCAGGCCTCCATTGACCGACAGCACCTGGCGGGTGATGTAGGCGGCCTCGTCGGAACAGAGGAAGGCCACGGCGCCGGCCACCTCGTCGGGACGCCCGACGCGGCGCAAGGGGATCTGCCGGGCGATGTCCTCCAGCGGCAGGCCTTCGGTCATCTGGGTGTCGATAAGGCCGGGGGCCACGCAATTGACGGTGATGGCCCGCTTGGCCAGCTCGATGGCCAGGGCCTTGGTGGCGCCGATGATGCCGGCCTTGGCGGCGCTGTAATTGACCTGGCCGCGGTTGCCCGCCAATCCCGACACCGACGACAGGGTGACGATGCGCCCGCCCTTCCTGGCCGAGACCATGGGCATCACCACCGGGCGCAGCACATTGTAGAAGCCGTCCAGATTGGTGCCCAGCACGGCGTCCCAGTCGGCATCCTCCATGGCGGGAAAGGCGGCATCGCGGGCGATGCCGGCATTCAGCACCACGCCGTAATAGGGGCCGTGCGCCGCCATGTCCGCCTCCAGGACACGGCGGCAGCCGTCGCGGTCGGCGATGTCGAAGCACAGCCGCCGCCCGGCGGCGCCGGCCGCCGTCACCTCGGCCAGGGCGGCCTCGGCGCCGTCGGCGTCGGCATGGTAATGCGCCACGATGGTAAAGCCGTCGCGCGCCAGCCGCCGCGCCACGGCGCGGCCGATGCCCTTGCTGGCCCCGGTGACCAGAATCGTCCTCTCCACCTCTTGCTACCCCCCTTGGCCGGTCTCACGCCTCCGGCTGATAGAGCGTCAGTTGGGCGGCGGCGACGGGCTCGTCCTCACCGTCGCCGCCGATTGTGCAGTCGAACACCGCCATGCCGCCGTCGCGCAGCAGCAGGCGGGCCTCCACCCGCAGGCGCTCCCCCACGCCGAACCACAGCCTGCGCGCCCGATAGCGGCGGGTGCCCAGCAGATAGCCCACCCGCACCGGCCCGCCGCCGGCCCGGGCGTCCAGCCCGGCGAACAGGCCGCAGCATTGCGCCATCCATTCCAGCCCCACATGGGCGGGCACGCCGCGTTCGCGGTCCAGGAACGGCGTGTGCGGGCCGATGTCCACTTCGGCGACCACCCAGTCTGCGCCGTTCCAGTCCAGCACCCGCTCCAGCAGGATCATCGGCGCGGCATGGGGCAGCAGATCGGCCGGGCTATGGGGGGCGGCGCTCATGGCGTCCGGCCCAGGATCAGCGACAGGTTGCTGCCGCCGAAGCCGAAGGAATTGCTCAGCATGACGAGGGGGCGGCCGGCGGGCAGGGCGGTGCCGGGGGGGACCAGCCGCAGCGGCGGCAGCAATGGATCGGCGGCGCCGTCCCAGACATGGGGCGGCAGGGTGGCGCAGCCCGTGCCCGGATCGAGGCAGAGCCACAGGAAGGCGGCCTCGACGGCGCCGGTGCCGCCCAGCATGTGGCCGGTCATGCCCTTGGTGGAGCCGCACCAGGTTTGGGGCGGGAACAGGGCGGCCACCGCTTTGGCCTCCATGGCGTCGTTCAGCGGCGTGGCGGTGCCGTGCAGGTTGATATAGGCGATGTCGTCGGGCGCCAGTCCGGCCTCGGCCAGGGCCTGGGCCATGGACAGGCGGGCGCCGTCGCCCTCGGGATGGGGGGCGGTGGCGTGGTGGGCGTCCGAGCTTTCCCCGGCCCCCAGCAGTTCCACGGCGCCGGGATCGGGCGACAGCAGAAAGGCGGCGGCGCCCTCGCCGATGGTGATGCCGTCGCGGTGGCGGCTGAAGGGGCGGCAGGCCTCTCCCGACAGCGCCTCCAGGGCGTTGAAGCCGTTCAGGGTCATGCGGCACAGGCTGTCGGCGCCGCCGACCACGGCGGCGTCGGCCAGCCCCAGGCGGATCAGGCGGCGGGCCGAGGCGAAGACCTTGGCGCTGGAGGAGCAGGCGGTGGCGATGACATAGGCCGGCCCGCTCAAGCCCAGATGGCGGGCGGCGAAATCGGCCAGACTGCCGGTTTCCTGCCGGGTGTAGAGAAAATCCCGCGGCCAGGCGCCGGTGCGGCGGCGCTCCATCAGGGCCTGTTCGCCTTCGGCGATGCCCGAGGTGCTGGTGCCCAGCACCACCGCCAGCCGATGCGGGCCGAAGCGCCGGGCGGCGGCGGCCACCGCCGGGGCGATTTCGTCCAGCGCCGCCGCCATCAGGCGGTTGTTGCGGCTTTCCGCGCCCGCCGGCAGGTCGGACACCATGCCCACCGGCACGGTGCGGCCGGGAATGAGGTCGGCGCGGGAGGTGAAGGCCGGACGGCCCGCCGCCAGCCGGCGCGCCACGGCGGCAACGCCTTGTCCCAGCGGGCAGACCACGCCGCAGGCGGTGAGGAACAGCCTCATGGCGCGGTTTCCACCGACTGGATCTCCAGCCGGTAGCCCCAGGCCAGATTGCGGTAGACCAGCCGGCCGTTCCAGGGGTCGTCGCCGGAATAGCGGGCCTCGATCACCGGGCCCTTGGCATCGGAAATCACCCGGCGGTGTTTTTCCACCCTGAGCCGCCCGCCCGAGGCGGCCAGGGCGGCCCGCACCGTTTGCGGCGGCCAGTAGAGCATGACCATGTCGGCCAGCATGTTTTCCGGGCGCAGCTGGCGCGGCAGCCAGGGGGCGGTGTCGGCATGGATGCCCTCGGGGCTCCAGTCGATGGTCATGGCCTTGCGGCCCATGCTGTCCAGCCCTTCCAGCAGCAGATGGCGGCGGTCGGCGCGGAAATGCCCTTCGAACAGATAGGTCTGGTCGCCGTAATGGGCGGTGACCAGCTGGGTGGCCTCCAGGCTGCGCCCGAGCGAGGCGGGCGGCGGCAGCGTCAGGGTGAGATCGGGCGCCACCCGCACCGCGCCGGCCGGGGCGGTGGGGGCGGCGGCGCAGGCCGACAGCGCCAGACCGCAGCACAGGGCAAGGAGGCGACGCAGCTTCAAGATGCTATAACCTTCGGATTGACCAGCGCGTTGGATATACCATTTTTTCATGAAAAGGGGAGGGGATTACGATCCAGGGCAAGCGGATGAACGCGTGGGTGTTGTTTGACATCGAACCGCCTTCGGCGCGATGGCGCATTGAGCGCCCGCGCGAGCGTTCGCGCGCAAGCCAAGCTGGCGGTACGCCAGCGCCCGGCGCACATCAAACAGGGCAATCGGCTTCACCCGATCGCCCTGGATTACGATCGCAGTCTCCCGCCCAGCGGCGCCAGCAGCACCGCCAGCAGAATGCCCAGCAGCATGGTGACGCCGAAGGCATGCACCGCCTCGACGCCGCTCAAGGCCAGCAGTCCGAACGACAGCAGGGCGGTGCAGGCGGCCAGCAGCACCGCCAGCATGGTCACCGGCGCGCGGGCGGCGTCGCTTTCCGCCAGGAACACCGCGTAATCCACGCCGATGGACAGCACCAGCACCAGCCCCATGGCGTCGAAGAAGGTGAAGGCGGCGCCGCTCAAGGCCAGCAGGGCGGGGGTCAGGGCCACCGCCAGGGCGGGGGGCAGCATCCGGCGCAGGCCGGGGCCGGGGCCGTAGCGCAGCATCAGCAGCGGCGCCATCAGGAGCGCCGACAGCGCCAGCAATCCCAGGGCGCGCTGGCGGTATTTGCCCAGGAGGGCGCTGAACTGTCCGGCCGGATCGACATAGCGCACGCCCTCCAGCCCCTGGGCGGCGGCGGCCACCAGGGCGGGGCGGGCCACGCCGTCGAGGCGCACCACATGCAGGCCCGGCCGCAGCACCAGGGGCCGCGCGTAGACCTTCGACGGCACCATCCAGCGCTCGCCCTGCAGGCGCCGGTCCACCATCACCCCGAAGCGCAGGTAGTAGTAGATGAGGAAGGACGACCCGATCACCACGGGGAGGGTGACGAGGGTCAGGAGGATCAGGACGAGCCGGAGGCGCTCCGGGGAATAGACC
>JAJZGK010000077.1 GCA_021798485.1 Pseudomonadota bacterium | reverse complement strand
GCAGGTGTCGAGCACGCATTTATGCTCGGTCACCAGGGTCACGATGTGATCCTTCTTGTCGCGGTAGAAATGCGCCACCCCCTTCAGGGCGGTGTTGTTGGATTCCGTCGCCCCCGAGGTGAAGAGGATCTCCTTGGGGTCGGCGCCGATGAGGGCCGCCACCTGTTCGCGGGCCCGCTCCACCGCATCCTCGGCCTCCCAGCCGTAAAGATGGTTGCGCGAATGCGGGTTGCCGAACTTTTCGGTGAAATAGGGCAGCATGGCCTCGACCACGCGCGGATCGCACGGCGTGGTGGCCTGATAGTCCAGATAAACGGGCGGCTGGCCGGCCCGGTTGGCGCGGAACGGGGGAGGGGAGAGAACGGTCATCCACGGCACCTCATGGCGGGAGGAACGGATTGCGAAAAGACACTGCAAACATCGGGCCAGCCGTGAACGCCGCGGTTTTGCCGCGAAAGGGCGGCGGTCAATGTCGGAGATGCGACAGCTTCCGGGGCATTCGCGCCATAAACCGGCGAAAATGTCTGGCCCGGATTTTGCCAGTGCCGTCCCGGTTCTGACGCGCAGGACGAAAGATGAAGGAGACCGGCATGAGCGAGATCGAGGCCCTGAAGGCCAGGGTGAAAACATTGTCGGTGCGGGCGGTGCAGGCCAAGATGGATCTGCACGATCTTTCCGAGGAGCTGCCCAGCCGCTGGCAGGAGATTCCCGAGGTGGCGGCCCGCTGCCATGCCCTGCATGCCGATCTGGCCGAGGCCCGCGCCGCCCTGAAGGCGCTGGGGGGCTGATGTGGCGGAGGGGCCCGTCGCCAGTCTGGCCGCCGAACGGCTGATCCGCCGCACCCCCGATCACGTGGTGCCGCTGCCGGCCGAGGATCTGGCCTATCTGCGGGCCTGCCTGCAAGATCTGGCCGAGGCCTTCGGCCTGGCCGGCTGTCCGCCGCCGTCGCTCTCCCTGCTGCCGGCCCGCAGCCTGATGCGCCTGCTGCTGGAGCTGCGCCAGTCCCTGAAACCGCAGGGGCTGGAGCAGCGGGCCCTGGTGGGGCGGCTGGCCGGGGCCATCCTGCGCCTGGACACCGCCTGCGCCTTCGAGACGGCCCGCCGCGGCGGGGGCGAAGCCTGACACCCCCTGTCATAAACCCGACAGTGCACCGCAAAAAGTAGCGGATTTCCGCGATTTTTTGCAGTGGCACGCCCCTTGCTGCAGCAGAGGCGGCGGCCCCTGCGCCGCCTTCATGTCCGTTGTTTTCCCCCCGTTCGGAGGATCGTCCCATGTCCGCTCTGCTCGACCGCCTGCGCGCCCTGTCCGCCGCCGAAGAGTTCTTCGAGCTGCTGGAGGTGCCCTACGATCCCCGTCTGGTCAGCGTCAATCGCCTGCATATCCTGAAAAAATTCTCGCTGGGGCTGGCGCGCCTGCATGTGGATCAGGCGCCCGAGGCCGAGCAGGCCGCCCTGGCCCGCCAGGCCCTGCGCGAGGCCCATGATCTCTTCCTGTCGGCCGATGCCCGCGCCGCCGGCCTCTTCAAGCTGTTTCATCCGCAAGGCGGCGGTTTCGTGCCGCTGGCGGCGCTGTCGCGGCCGGCCTCTGTCGGAACTGCGACAGGGTCTGAGGGGGCGGAAAAGTAAAAACTGTTATAAAACAATATAATAACAAGATGGCACGATCCTTGCCTTTCGTGTCGTCAAGGTCTTCGGCAAGGAGTTTCGGCCCATGAACATCGTGGTTTGTATCAAGCAGGTTCCGGATAGTGCGCAAATACGCGTGCATCCGGTCACGAACACCATCATGCGCCAGGGTGTTCCCACCATTATCAATCCCTACGACTTGTTCTCGCTCGAGGCGGCCCTGGCCCTGCGCGACATGACGGGCGGCACGGTGACGGTGTTGACCATGGGGCCGCCCATGGCCGAGGAGTCGCTGCGCAAGGCCCTGGGCTACGGCGCCGACCGCGCCGTGCTGCTGACCGACCGCTTCTTCGCCGGGTCCGATACCCTGGCCACCTCCTACGCCCTGTCCACGGCCATCGCCAAGCTGGCCGAGGAGGCGCCCATCGACATGGTGTTTTGCGGCAAGCAGACCATCGACGGCGATACCGCCCAGGTGGGGCCGGGCATCGCCTGCCGTCTGGGCCTGAACCAGCTGACCTACGTTACCGCCGTCGACGGGCTGGACGCCGCGGCGCGCGAGATCACCGTGCAGCGCCGTTCGGAAGGCGGCGTGCAGGTGCTGCGCACCAAACTGCCGGTGATGGTGACCATGCTGGAAGGCAGCGCCAGCATCCGCCGCGGCACGCTGCCCGATCTGCTGCGCGCCGCCCGCGCCCCCATCACGGTGTGGAACGCGGCGGCGGCGGGGATCGAGGACGTGCAGCGCTGCGGCCTCAGGGGCTCGCCCACCGTGGTGAAGAAGGTGTTCGCCCCCAAGCCGCGCGCCGAAAAGGCCAAACTGATCGATGTGAAGGGCCGCCGCGACGGCGAGATCGCCGCCGATACCCTGGCCGCCCTGTTCGCCGCCCTTCCCAAACTCGAGGGCGATCTGGCCCGCCAGGCCGTTCAAGCCTGAATTTTCCGGAGATCCGACCATGACCGACGCCCCCAAAGCCGCCGCCGCCGGGCGGGCGCAGATGAAGACGGAATTGCCCGAGCGCTTCCGCGACTACAAGCATGTCTGGGTATTCATCGAGATGGAACGGGGCCAGGTGCATCCGGTGTCGTGGGAGCTGCTGGGCGAAGGCCGCAAGCTGGCCGACCGCCTGGGCGTGGAGCTGGCCGGGGCCCTTTTGGGCCCGGCCGGCCCGGCCACCGAGGCCGCCGTGCGCGAGGCGGTGTCCTATGGCGCCGATCTCGTCTATCTGGTGGAGCATCCGCTGCTGGGCGATTACCGCAATCAGCCCTATGCCGAGGCCATGACCGCCCTGGTCAACACCTATAAGCCCGAGATCCTGCTGCTGGGCGCCACCACCCTGGGCCGCGATCTGGCCGGCACCGTGGCCACCACCCTGGCCACCGGCCTCACCGCCGACTGCACGGCCCTGGCCATCGACGGCGAAGGCTCGCTGGCCGCCACCCGGCCCACCTTCGGCGGCACCCTGCTGTGCACCATCCATACCCTGAACTTCCGCCCGCAGATGGCCACGGTGCGGCCGCGCGTCATGGCCATGCCCGAGGCGGAGCCCGGCCGCCAGGGCCGGGTGGTGCGCCATGCCGTGGATCTGGAGGAAAGCCGCATCGTCACCAAGATCCTGGATTTCATCCCGGATCTTTCCACCAACAAGGTGCGGCTGGCCTATGCCGATATCGTGGTGGCCGGCGGCCTGGGGCTGCAAAAGCCCGAGAATTTCCGCCTGATCACCGATCTGGCCGAGGTGCTGGGGGCCGAGTACGGCTGCTCGCGTCCGCTGGTGCAAAAGGGCTGGGTGGCGGCGGAGCGGCAGATCGGCCAGACCGGCAAGACCATCCGCCCGCGCCTTTACATCGCCGCCGGCATTTCCGGGGCCATCCAGCACCGCGTGGGGGTGGAAGGCGCCGACTGCATCCTGGCCATCAACAGCGATGCCGGTGCTCCCATTTTCGATTTCGCCCATCTGGGCATGGTCGGCGACGCTCTGACCATCCTGCCCACCCTGACCGAGGCCTTCCGCCGCCATCTGGCGGTGGACCGGCTGGCGGGCTGAGCCACCACGGAGGGATATTCCATGACCGAGCATTTCGACGCCATCGTGGTGGGGGCCGGGCCTTCGGGCAACGCCGCCGCCTATTGCCTGGCCAAGGCCGGCCTTTCGGTGCTGCAGATCGAACGCGGCGAATATGCCGGTTCGAAGAACGTGCAGGGCGCCATCCTTTACGCCGACGCCCTGGAGCGCATCATCCCCGATTTCCGCGAGGATGCGCCGCTGGAGCGCCATATCGTCGAGCAACGCTTCTGGATGCTGGACGACCAGGGCCATATGGGCGGCCATTACCGCTCGGACAGCTTCAACGAGGAAAAGCCCAACCGCTACACCATCATCCGCGCCCAGTTCGATCGCTGGTTTTCCGCCAAGGTGCGCGAGGCGGGGGCCCTGGTGGTTTATGAAACCACCGTCACCTCGCTGATCCGCGACAATCACGGCAAGGTGTGCGGCGTGCGCACCGACCGCGAGGACGGCGATGTTTACGCCGACGTGGTGATCATGGCCGACGGGGTCAACGCCCTGGTGGCCAGCCGCTCCGGCCTGAAAACCGAGGTGCGGCCCGAGCATGTGGCCCTGGCGGTGAAGGAAATGCATTTCCTGCCCGAGGACGTGATCCAAAGCCGCTTCAATATCGGCGAGGAGGAGGGCGTGGTCATCGAGGCCATGGGCAGCGTCAGCGTCGGCATGGTGGGCACCGCCTTCCTTTATACCAACCGGGAAAGCATCGCCGTCGGCATCGGCTGCCTGGTGTCCGATTTCGCCGAGGCCCAGGTGCGGCCCAGCTTCCTGCTGGACCGCTTCAAGGCCCATCCCTCGATCCGGCCGCTGCTGGCGGGCTCGGAAGTGAAGGAATATGCCGCCCACCTGATCCCCGAGGGCGGCCTGAAGGCGGTGCCGCAGCTTTATGGCGACGGCTGGATGATCGTGGGCGACGCCGCCCAGTTCGTCAACGCCGCCCACCGCGAAGGCTCGAACCTGGCCATGACCTCGGGGCGGCTGGCGGCGGAAACGGTGATCGAAGCCAAAACCCGCAATCAGCCGCTGACCGCCCGCACCCTGGCGGCCTACAAGGCGGCGCTGGAGAAAAGCTTCGTGCTGAAGGATCTGCACAAATACCGCCGTCTGCCCGATGTGCTGCACGGCAACAAGCATTTCTTCACCGAGTATCCGCGCCTGTTCTCGCAGGCGGCGCAGACCATGCTGCGCGTCGACGGCGTGGATAAGCGCACCAAGGAAAAGCAGGTGCGCAAGGCCTTTCAGGCCAGCCGCCGCGTGACCGGCCTGATCGGCGACGTCTTCAACATCGCCCGCGCCTGGCGCTGAATTCATCATAAGGAGTCCCGCCATGCAGACCCCTACCGGCAAGGTCGAGGAAAAGCTTTATCAGAACCGCTATCTGGTGGACGAGGGCCGCCCGCATATCCGGGTGGTGCCGCATACCCAGCCGTCGGAACGGCTGGCCGCCCTGGTCAAGATCTGTCCGGCCGGCTGCTACAGCCGCAGCGAGGCCGGGCCGGTGGAGGTGGCCCCCGACGGCTGCCTGGAATGCGGCACCTGCCGCATCCTGTGCGCCGGCACCGGCGAGATCGAATGGAACTATCCGCGCGGCGGGTACGGCATCTTGTTCAAGTTCGGCTGAAGAGGCATGACCATGGAAACCGTCGAGGCCTTTCTGGCCCATGCCTGCAAGCTCGAACAGGATGCCGCCCTGCGCTTCGCCGATCTGGCCGAGGCGGCGCGCGGCTTCGGCAATGCCGAGGTCGAGGCCTTTTTCCGGCAGATGGCCCAGTATTCGCGGGCGCATTACCAGGAGGCCCGCGCCCGCGCCGGCTTTAGAACCCTGCCCGGCATGGAGCCGGACGATTTCGTCTGGCCCGGCCTGGAAAGCCCGGAAAGCGCCGCCATTTGGGGTGCCGATCCCCTGATGGATGTGCGTCAGGCCCTGGATCTGGCCCTGGCGGCCGAGCAGGCCGGCTACGATTTTTACCGTCAGGTGCTGGACGAGACGCGGGACCCGGAAATCCGCACTCTGGCCGAAGCCTTCGTGGCCGAGGAGGCCCAGCATGTGCGGGCGGTGGAACGCTGGATCGCCCGCATGGATGCCGCCGCGCAATAATACCAACCGGCCAATGAATTGACCGGTTGTACCGTCCCTCGCCGGGCGGCGGCATCCGCCGCCTTGGCCGCTCGCTCAATGCTCGCTGGAAACCGGCCAACCCGTCACGTCAACGGTTGGCCGGTATAATACCAACCGGCCAATGAATTGACCGGTTGTACCGTCCCTCGCCGGGCGGCGGCATCCGCCGCCTTGGCCGCTCGCTCAAGGCTCGCTGGAAACCGGCCAACGAGTCACTTCAATGGTTGGCCGGTATAATCCCTTCCAACCGGAGGGCCGCGTCTTTCCAAGGGATAGGCCGCGCCCATATGGACGTATGGTTTCTCCCTTTTTGCTGGACGCGGGCGGCGGCGAGCGTGAATACTGTTAAAAAATAGGCGACGCCTGGGATTGCCCAAAAAATAATCTTTGGCGGAGTATCCCGCGCCATGAAAAGTTTCGAGCGGAACCGGGGCGACAGCAGCGACGCCCTGTTGATCGGCATCTATGAAATCAGCAAGGTCCTGGGCGCCTCCCTCGATCTCGACAAATCCCTGCATGATGTCTTGAACATCCTGTCGTCCTATCTCGACATGCGCCATGGCGTGGTGCTGCTGGACGATGGCGAGGGGGCGCTGTCGTTCGCCGCCGTCACCGGCATGACCCTGCGCGCCGCCCGCGACGGCGCCCTGGACTATCCGCTGGCCGAGGCGCGCAAGGTGCTGGAGAGCGGCAGCCCGCTGGTGGTGCCCGACGCCCAGGACGAGGCGGCCCTGGCCGCCTATGTCTCCGATTGCCTCAATCTGCTCGAGGACGAGGGCGCCGCCTTTCTGGCGGTGCCCATCCGCACCAGCGACCGCCCCTTCGGGGTGCTGTCGGTGCTGCGGCCCCTGCCCGAGGGGGTGCCGCAGCTGTTGCAGCGCGATCAGCGTTTCCTTTCCATGGTGGCCACCCTCATCGGCCAGTGCGTGCGCCTGCACGGCAAGGTTCTGGCCGATCGCGGCCAGCTTCTGGAAGACAATGCCCGCCTCAGCAAGCAGGTGGTGAAGATCAAGGCCGGCGCCCCGGTGCGCGGGCTGGAGGATGTGGTGGGCACCTCCGAGGCCATGCGCCGGGTGTTCGCCCAGGTGCAGCAGGCCGCCCCGTCGCGGGCCACCGTGCTGCTGCGCGGCGAAAGCGGCACCGGCAAGGAGATGGTCGCCCAGGCCATCCATCAGCTGTCGCCGCGCGCCGCCAAGCCCTTCGTCAAGGTCAACTGCGCCGCTTTGTCGGAAAGCGTGCTGGAATCCGAGCTGTTCGGCCACGAGAAGGGGGCCTTTACCGGCGCGGTGTCGGACCGCAAGGGCCGCTTCGAGCTGGCCAACGGCGGCACCCTGTTCCTGGACGAGATCGGCGATATTTCCGCCAGCTTCCAGTCGAAGCTGCTGCGCGCCCTGCAGGAGGGCGAGTTCGAGCGGGTGGGCGGCAGCCGCACCCTGAAGGTGGATGTGCGGCTGGTGGCGGCCACCAACCGCAATCTGGAACTGGCGGTGAGCAAGGGCGAGTTCCGCGCCGATCTTTATTACCGCCTCAACGTGGTGCCGATCTTCCTGCCGCCGCTGCGCGAGCGGACCGGCGACATCCCCCTGCTGGCCGCCCATTTCCTCGATCAGTTCAACCGCGAGAACGGCCGCAAGGTGGGCATGACCCAGAAGGCGCTGTCGATCCTGCAGCGCTGCAAATTCCCCGGCAATGTGCGCGAACTGCAGAACTGCATCTGGCGCACCGCCACCATGACGCCGGGCGAGGTCATCGACGAGATCGACCTGTCCTGCCGCCGCGATCTCTGCCTGTCGTCCACCCTGTGGGGCGGCAAGCTGCCCGGCGCCATCCCCGCCGCCGAACCGGCCTTCGCCGAGGCTCCGGCCCCGGCCATCCCCACCCCGGCCCCGGTCATCGCCGCCCCGCCGCCGGTGGAGGCCGAAACGGCGCCCGCCGCCTTCGCCGCCTCGTCGGAGGCCGCCGCCCTCACCCAGCGGGAAATCCTGGTGCAGGCCATGGACCGCTGCGGCTGGGTGCAGGCCAAGGCCGCCCGCCTGCTGGGGCTCACCCCGCGCCAGATCGGCTACGCCCTGAAGAAGCACAACGTGGAAATCCGCCAATTGTAGGGTTGGCGACCCGCCCCTGTCGCATCTGCGACAGGGGCGTTTTCGCAGGATTTCCGCCGTTTTTTCCCTGATCTTCGATTGGCATTCCCATTGCAAAGGCATCACCGACCAACCCCAATGGCGGAGGCTGCCGGTGACCAGCACCATCGTTCCCCTGCGCAAGATCGCCAAACCCGGCGATGCCGTTTCACCCGCCGCCTCGGGCTGCGCCGCCAAATCCTGCGGCTCCTCGCAAGGCCCGGCCGACGTTCCGGCCCATGTCTGGGAAAAGATCAAGGATCATCCCTGCTACAGCGAGGAGGCCCATCACTTCTTCGCCCGCATGCATCTGGCGGTGGCGCCGGCCTGCAACATCCAGTGCAACTACTGCAACCGCAAATACGATTGCGCCAACGAATCCCGCCCCGGCGTCACCAGTGAGCGCCTGAGCCCGGAACAGGGGCTGCGCAAGGTGCTGGCGGTGGCGGCCAAGGTGCCGCAGCTGTCGGTGCTGGGGGTGGCCGGGCCGGGCGATGCCCTGTTCGACTGGCGCCGCACCTTCGAGACCTTCCGGCTGGTGGAACGGCAGCTGCCCGACATCAAGTTCTGCATCTCCACCAACGGTCTGGTGCTGCCCGACCATGTGGAGCGCATCGCCAGCCACAATATCGACCACGTCACCATCACCATCAACATGGTGGATCCCGAGGTGGGCGCGGCCATCTATCCCTGGATCTATTTCAACGGGCGGCGCTATACCGGCGTCGAGGGCGCCCGTATCCTGCATGAACGGCAGATGGAAGGGCTGGAGGCGCTGACCGCCCGGGGCATCCTGGTCAAGGTCAATTCGGTGATGATCCCCGGCATCAACGATCAGCATCTGCCCGCCGTCAACGCCGCCATCAAGGAACGCGGCGCCTTCCTGCACAATGTGCTGCCGCTGATCTCCGATGCCGCGCACGGCACCGCCTTCGGCCTGGAGGGGCGGCGCGGCCCCACGCCGGACGAACTGAAAAGCCTGCAGGACCGCCTGGCCGGCGGCGCCAATCTGATGCGCCATTGCCGCCAGTGCCGCGCCGATGCCGTGGGCCTGCTGGGCGAGGATCTGTCGCAGCAGTTCACCCTGGACAAGCTGGACCAGGCCCCCGCCGCCTACGATCCCGAGCCCCGCCGCCTGTACCGCGAGGTGGTGGAGCGCGAACGGGCCGACCGCGCCGCCGCCGCCGCCGGCGCCGCGCGGCGCCTGCGGCGTTTGGACATGCCGCCCCGGCTGGTGGCGGTCACCACCAAGGGCGGCGGCCGCATCAACCAGCATTTCGGCCATGCCGGGGAATTCCAGATCTACGAGGTGGATGGCCACGGCGTGCGCTTCGTCGGCCACCGCAAGGTGGAGAACTACTGCCAGGGCGGCTACGGCGACGACGACCGCCTGGACGACAGTCTGGCGGTGCTGCAAGGGGTGCAGGCGGTGTTCACCGCCAAGATCGGTTCCTGTCCCCGCCGCGATCTGTCGCGGGCCGGCATCCAGGTCATCGACACCCATCCCTTCGACTATATCGAGCCGGCCATCGCCGCCTGGTTCGCCGCCGAGGCCGCCTGCGACGACGATCGCGGCATCGCCTGATCCCGTTTTGCGTTTGCGTATTGAAGGAGAAGCATCATGGCTCTGAAAATCATCGCCTCCACCTGCTCGGCCTGTGGCGCCTGCGAATTCGAATGCCCCAACGCCGCCATTTCCATGAAGGGCAGCGCCTACGCCATCAAGGCCTCGGCCTGCACCGAATGCGACGGCGATGCGCCGAAATGCCGGGCGGTGTGCCCGGTGGACGACTGCATCGTGCAGGCTTAAAGCGCATCCCCGACGGAACAGGAGGGCGGCCATGCACGACAGCCGCACGGAGCTTTACGATCCCCCGGCCTTCGCGCAAGGGGGCAAGGTGCGGGCCTTGAAGGAGGTGTGCAACGACGGCACCTATCCCGGCCTGCCCCTGGGCGCCCTCCTGATCCAGCCCGGCGACGTCGGCTATGTGAAGTCGGTGGGAACCTTTCTCAACCGCTTCTACGTCTACGCCATCGATTTTGTCGATCGCGGCATGCTGGTGGGCATGCGCGGCCATGAACTGGAAGACCTGGAGACGCCGCCATGAAGGTAACCCTGCGCAAGGTGGGCCAAGCCTACGAAATCTACGTGCCCAAAAAGGATCTGGAAGAGAAGGTGGTGGAGGCGGAGCGGCCCGGCATTTGGGGCGGCGTGATCCGCATCGCCAACGGCTGGCGCTTCCAGATGCCCGAGATGGCCGCCGAAACGCCGCTGCCCATCACCGTCGAGGCCCGCAAGCTGGGGGACGAGGATGCCTGAGGCGGCGCTGCGGCGTCTGGGCGGCGAGGTGGCGGCGGGGCGGCTGATCCCCTATCTCGGCCCCGACCTCCTGACCCTGGGCGAGGCGCCGCCGGTGGTGCCGGCGGGAGCCCGCGAGCTGGCCCAGTGCCTGACGCGGCGGGTGGCGGTGCCGGGGCGCATCGCCGGCAATCTGTGGCATGCCGCCCAATATATCGAAACCTTCCGCCACCGCGTGACCCTGGACCGCCTGATGCTGGAGATTTTCCAGCCGGTGCCGGAGCCGTCGCCGCTGCACCGCTGGCTGGCCGGGCTGCCCCGGCTGCCGCTGATCGTCGACAGCTGGTACGATGCCACCATGGCCGAGGCCCTGGCCGGGCGCCACGACTGGGGCCTGATCCAGGGCGCCTCCAAGGCCCGCCGCACCGACGAGGCCCCCTGGTTCCGCGCCTACGACGGGCAAGGGGCGGCGTGTCCCGAGGCGGCGGCGGCGGCGTGGGCCACCCTGCTTTACAAGCCGCACGGCGCCACCCGCCCGGCCGGCGACGTGCTGGCCTCGGATGCCGATTATGTCGAGGTGCTGACCGATATCGATATCCAGACCCCGATCCCGGCGGCGGTGAAGGACCGCCGTGGCGGGCGCGGCTTCCTGTTTCTCGGCTGCCGCTTCTACGACCAGATCCTGCGCACCTTCGCCCGCTCCATTCTCAAGCATTCGGCCGGCCCGCATTTCGCCGTGGTGCCGCCCGGGGAGCTGACGCGCAACGAGGAAAAATTTTTCGCCGTCTCCGGCATCACGCCGCTGCCCCTGCCGCTGGCACGGGCGGCGGCGCTGCTGGCGGCGGGTTCCGTATCATGAAAACAGGGAGGATCTCATGGCCAATATCACCTTCAGCAGCCCCATCATGGACAAGGATGTCACCGTTTACGCCGTGGCCGGCGACAAGGGCACCCTGCTGGCCATCGCCAAGGCGCATGCCATTCCCATCCCCTGCCAGTGCCAGGACGGCGAATGCGGCTCCTGTCTGATCAAGGTCACCTTCCTGGGCAACGCCCGCCCCAAGGCCATGGCCCTGACCGACAAGGAAAAGCTGACCCTTTCGGTCAACGGCAAGCTTTCCCGCGCCCTTCTGGAAAAGGCCGAGGTGGAGGATCTGCCGCCGCCCTACCGTCTGGCCTGCCAGTATATCGTCCGCGACGAGGACATTCTGGTGGAGTTCTCCGGCGAGGCCGGGGTCGAGATCGATCTGCGGCGCTGAGGGCGGCATGGCGCAGGTGATTTTTTACGAAAAGCCGGGCTGCAGCGGCAATCGCCGCCAGAAGCGGCGTCTGCTCGGTTCGGGCCACAGCCTGGAGGTGCGCGACCTGCTGGCCGAGGCCTGGACGCCGCAGCGGCTGCGGCCCTTTTTCGGCGCCCTGCCGGTGCTGGAATGGTTCAACATCTCGGCGCCGCCGGTGCGCGACGGCGAGATCCTGCCCCAGCGCCTGAGCGAGGCCGAGGCCCTGGCCCTGATGTGCGCCAATCCGCTGCTGATCCGCCGCCCGCTGATGCAGGTGGCGGATCAGTGCCGCTGCGGTTTCGACGAGGCCGAGGTGGCGGCCTGGATCGGCCTGGCTCCCGGCACGGCGGTGGCCGACGGCTGCGATCACCCCGCCGGCAAGCCCTGCCTGCCGCTGTCGGCGTTGCGATCCCCGCCGCGATAACGGTACGGCGGGCTTGCTGGCCGGTTTTATCCGGCCAGCGCCAGCAGGGGCGGCACCTGGGCGCGGATCTCGGCGGCCACCGTTTTGTCCAGTTTGTTCAGCCAGGCCGGGGGAATGGCCTCCAGGCCGTAGGTGGCGCCGGCCAGCATGCCGGCCAGGGCGCCGGTGGTGTCGGCGTCGCCGCCCTGGTTGACGGTGCGCAGCAGGCAGTCGGCGAAGCTGTCGGTCAGAAAATAGAAATGCATCACCGTCTGCATGGTATCGACGATATAGGCCGAGGACAGACCGCGGTATTTGTCGAAGCGGAAGCTTTTGTGCCGGCTTTCCAGATCGTGCACCTCGGCGCGCACGCCCTTCATGCCCTGGCCCCGCAGCAGCGCCGCCACCATGGCGGTCAGCGACAGGGCGGCGGCGTCGGACAGGGGATGGTGATGGGTGATGCGGGCCTGGG
>JAJZGK010000076.1 GCA_021798485.1 Pseudomonadota bacterium | reverse complement strand
CAGAATAGCGTTTTCCGCGCTGTCTTGAAGCATGCTCCTTGGGCGCAGAGGCCCTTTTGTCGTCGTCCGCAGGGGATCGGCATCCCCCTCTTGTCGTCATGCGCGGGCTTGACCCGCGCATCATAATACCAACCGCCCAATGAATTGACCGGTTGTATCGTCCCTCGCCGGGCGGCGGCATCCGCCGCCTTGGCCGCTCGCTCAATGCTCGCTGGATACCGGCCAACGAGTCACTTCAATGGTTGGCCGGTATAAGACGGCGTCTCCCCCACACATGGATGGCCGGGTCAAGCCCGGCCAAGACGGCTTAAGGGTCCCGTCCCAAGCGGCCCAGAAGGCCGTTCAAAGCCCCCTCGCGTTCGCCCGTCTCGTCCGCGCAAATCTTATGCACAGGAGACGTATTGACCGCCTTATCGGGAACGATCCGCCGCCACGGACCGACCCCAAGCAGATGGTGCTGCAATGGGCCTGAATTTAAACCGGACAGCCGTGGTATCAGGCCATGTAATAGGGTTGGGCGCGCCGCATCAGCAGCAAGCGGGCGCGGTCGTCCTCGCGGCCGCCGAAGGCCTGGAAATCGGGGCCGACGGTGCGGACGAACAGATCGAACAGGGCGGGATCGAAATGGCGGCCCCGGCCCTGGGCCATGATCTCCAGGGCCTGGCCTGGCGGCATCGGCTCCTTGTAGGGGCGGCGCGAGGTCAGGGCGTCGAAAACATCGGCCAGGGCGAAAATGCGGGCGTTCAGGGGGATGGCTTCGCCTTTCAGGCCCTGGGGGTAGCCCGAACCGTCCCATTTCTCGTGATGGCCGCCCACCACCTCGGCGGCGCCTTCCAGCCACTGCGACTGGTGGACGATATCGAGGCCATGCCGCACATGGGTTTTCATCACCGTGAACTCGTCGTCGGTGAGCGGGCCGGGTTTCAGCAGCACACTGTCGGAAATGGCGATCTTGCCCACATCGTGCAGCCACGAGCCCTTGATCAGCTCGCGGGTGGCGGCGCGGGGCAGGCCGGCCCGTTCGGCCAGGCCCAGGGCATAGAGGGTGACGCGGAAATTATGGGCGTGGGTATCGCTGTCGCGTTTGGCGATGGCGCTGCCCAGCACCGCCAGGGTATCGAGATTGGCCTTGAGCAGATCACGCGACAGCTCGGCCTGTTCGCGGTGCAGGCCGAGGATGATGGGATAAAGGGTGGCGGCGGTGATCATCACCACCAGCACCACCAGGGCGACCATGGCCGTGGTGCGCCCGGTGATCACCTGCAGCTCGGCGGGCGGAATGCTGTAAATGCCCTCCAGCGTGCCGGCGGGCCGCCCGTCGGCGGTGAACAGCGGCGTCAGCACCTGCAGGTAAAGGCGATCATGGGCGGCGATCTTGTGATACCAGGAGCGGTGCCCCGGCGGAAAGCGGTGGCGGCTGGTTTCCACCTGGCGCGCCACATCGGCGGGCAGGCCCTCGTTGGCCTGGGCGATTTCCTGGCGGGACGGCGTGTAGATCTCGGCCATGAGGAAATGGCCCTGATGCTGGCTTTGCCGCTTGCGCAGAAAGGCGGCAAGGCGCTGCTGGATCAGGGGGGCTTGCGCCGCCTCCTGCACGCCGGGCGACTGTTCGGTGAAGGCGGCGGCCTCCTGGCTGGCCAGGGCGACGATGGTGGCGTCCACCCGTTCCAGTTCCAGGGTCAGGGTGGCGGCGCCGGCCAGCAGGCCGATCACCAGGGCTCCCAGGGCCAGACGCAGGGCGAGACGGCGGTGCAGGGACGGCAAGCGGATCTCCAGGCGGGAGGGGTGGTGCGGGGTCTTCATCCGCCAGTTTAATATAAGCCGGGGCGGCGGTCATGGCCACTTTGCCGCGCATCGGCGGCGGCGGGATATGCTATGACAGCAAAGGACGGCACGGGAGAACGGCGATGGACGATGAGGTAACGGCCGAGGCGTACGACCGGCAGGCCGCGGCGTTTCTGGCCCAGGGGCGCCAGGCCGAGGCCACCGGCGCCTTGTGCGCCGCCATGGCCCTGCGCGATGGCTCGGCCCTGGCCTTCTACAATCTGGGCACCGCCTATCTGCAGGCCAACCGCCTGGCCGAGGCCGAGGCCTGGTACCGCCGCGCCCTGGCCGCCGATGCCGATCTGGTGGCGGCCAACCAGAATCTGGCGGTGGTGCTGGAGCGTTTGGGGCGCCTGGACGAGGCGGCGCCGTTCCGCGCCCGCGCCCTGGCCCGGCACTGGCTGCAGGTGGAGGAGGCAGGGCCGGAGGCGCGGCGCGTGCTGATTCTGGCGGCCTCGGGCCTGGGCAACGTGCCGCTCGACGCCCTGCTGCCGCGCGGCCGGACCACGCGGCTGGTGTGGTTTCTGGAATATGCCCCCGATGCCGGGGAAAGCCTGCCGCCCTATGATCTGGTGTTCAACGCCATCGGCGATGCCGATCTGGCCGGCCCCGCCACCACCACCCTGGCCGCCTTTCTGGCCCGCAATACCCGGCCGCTGCTGAACCGGCCGGCGCGGGTGGCCCTGACCCGCCGCCACGCCATGCCGGAGCTTTTGGGGGATATCCCCGATCTGGTGGTGCCGCCGGTGCTGCGCTGGCGGGCCGGGCCGGAAGGGGCCGCCGCTCTGGCCGCCGTTCTGGCCGCCCGCCAGGATATGCCGCCGCCCTGGCTGCTGCGGCCCATCGGTTCGCACGGCGGCATCGGCCTGGTGCGCTGCGATGATGCCGCCGCCCTGGCCGCCCTGGCCCTGCGCTCCGGTGAGGACTATTACCTTACCGCCTTTCACGATTACCGCGGCCCCGATGGCTTTTTCCGCAAATACCGCCTGATTTTCGTCGATGGCGTGCCCTATCCCTATCATCTGGCCATTTCCCCGCAGTGGCTGGTGCATTACGGCTCGGCCGGAATGCGCGGCGAGGCCTGGAAGCGGGCCGAGGAGGAACGCTTTCTGGCCGATCCCGGCGCGGTGCTGGGAAAACGGGCCATGACGGCCATCACCCAGGTGGCCCGGCGCCTGGATCTGGAGTTTGCGGGCATCGATTGCGCCCTTTTGCCGGATGGCCGCGTGCTGCTGTTCGAAGCCAACGCCACCATGAACGTGCATCTGAACGATCCGCCCGATCTCTTCGCCTATAAGCACCGCTTCGTGCCGAGGATCTTCGCCGCCTTTACCGCCATGCTGGAGCGGAGGCTTATACCGGCCAACCATTGAAATGACTCGTTGGCCGGTATCCAGCGAGCATTGAGCGAGCGGCCAAGGCGGCGGATGCCGCCGCCCGGCGAGGGGCGATACAACCGGTCAATTCATTGGCCGGTTGGTTTTACAAGATAGGATCCGGGTCGTCCTGGAAGCGGGCGTGAATGGCCTCGACCTCGTCCCAATGCGCCAGGAAGATCCCGGCATAGAAGGGGTCGAAATGGCTGCCGGCGTTGTCGGCGATGTAGGCGCGGGCCTGTTCCAGGCTCCAGGCCCGCTTATAGGGCCGCTCCGAGGTCAGGGCGTCGAAGACGTCGGCGATGGCGACGATGCGGCCGCAGACGGGAATGGAGTCGCCGGCCAGGCCGCGCGGATAGCCGCCGCCATCCCATTTCTCGTGATGGGTCAGGGCGATTTCGGCGGCCAGCTCGATCAGGTGGGAACTGCTGTTCTTCAAAAGGGTGTGGCCGATTTCGGGATGCTGGCGCATGACCTGCATTTCCCGCTCGTCCAGCCGCCCCGGCTTCAGCAGGATACCGTCGGGAATGCCCATCTTGCCCAGATCGTGCATGGGGGCGGCGCGCAGCAGCAGGGCGCAAAGCGCGCCGCCCAGGCCGGCATGGCGGGCGATCAGCTCGGAGTAGTGGGCCATGCGCTGAATATGGCAGCCGGTTTCCGGATCGCGCAGCTCGGCGGCCTTGGCCAGGCGCAGCACCAGTTCCTCCTCGCGGTCGAACACCGTCTGCGTGGCCTTGCGCACCTCTTCGGCCAGCCAGCTGTTGGTGTTCTGCAGCTTCAGATGGCCGCGGCGCAGCGCCAGCAGATTGCGCAGGCGGGTTTTCACCTCGGTCGGGTCCACCGGCTTGGTGAGAAAATCGGTGGCGCCGAGATCAAGGGCGCGGTGGCGCACCTGGCGCTCGTCGTCGGCGGTGACCATGATGATGGGCACATCGTGGGCATCGGGCAGGGCCCGGACCTGGGCGATGAAGTCGTGGCCGTTCATCCCCGGCATCATGTAATCCACCAGGATCAGATCGGGCATGGCCTGGCGGCAGGCGGCAAAGGCATCGCGCGGGTCGAGAAAGGTCTCAACCTCCACATCCTCGTTCAGGCCCTCGGCCAGTTGGGAAAACAGGATGAGATTGGTTTCGTTATCATCGACAACCTGAATCTTCAAGGCGTGCTCTCCGCCGCCTATGCCCGGCATGCAAGGCACCGGCGCATGGCGTTTTAAGAAATATTGCGGAACTCTTTTCAAAAATATTAATTCATAATCCGGGCATTCCGCAAGAGATGCGACCATTTTTGCGATTTTTTCCAGACTTGCGGACGTTAATCCTTCCGGGTTCTGTTTTTTAAAAGCCGCAAAGTCGCCGCTTCTCCTTGTGGACGAAACAGTAATCCATGAATCGCAGCGAGCGCGTCTGGTGGCGTGTGATGGTGTGGATGGCGATGCAACCCAATAGACTTCTTTTTGGGCGTCTATTGGAAAAAATCCCGGATTGGTTTTGCCTTTTCCTCGGTTATGCAACTTAAATAATAATTTTAACTTAACGTTTACATTGTGCTGCGCCATGCCAGTCTAGATTTTCTTATGATTATCTATTCCGTGCAAAAGTAAAAATAAAATCAAAAAACATAAAATTTTAAATTAAATGAATAATTGCGGAGATATGTGGAGATGATTTTTATAATTGTTATTGATTGCTTGAGAATCGAGCGGTGATTTTGTATCGTTCCGTATGCCCTCTTCTAGGTTCTGTGGACAAAGTTATTGACGTCGGCTCACATATTTGATTCAAAGATTCATCTTAAAGAGAGATGGATCGATGAACGAACGGGTTGGAGTGACAGACGAGGAATGGGCGGTGATTTCACCGTTGTTGCCGTCGGAGCGAGGTCGAGGCTGCAGACCGGCACAAGATAATCGCCGTTATTTTGAAGGTATGCTGTGGATAGCTCGGAGTGGTTCGCAATGGCGGCTTTTACCAGCGGACTATGGCAAGTGGAACAGCGTGTATCGCCGTTTTCGCCGGTGGTGCCTGACCGGCGTGTGGGATTCGTTGCTGGAAACGCTGGCGGAATTGGGCGAACCGGACAACGAGGCACATATGATCGACAGCACGGTGATCCGGGCGCATCAATGCGCCGCCGGCGTAAAAGGGGGAATCAAAGTCAGGCGGCCCTTGGCCGGTCCCGAGGCGGTTTCTCGACCAAAATCCACGCCCGTTGTGACGGCAAAGGCCGACCGATAGGCTTTTGGCTGACCGGCGGAGAAGTCCACGACAACCGCGGCTTCCTGCCACTCCTCCGGTTGGTGACCGATAAGATCAAGGCGATGTTGGCGGACAAGGGCTATGACGCCGACGCAATCCGCGAGGAATTGCTGCTTCATGGCATCGAACCTGTGATTCCTTCCAAGAAGGACAGGAAACAGCCGATCGCCCACGATCACGCGAAGTACAAGCAAAGAAACCTGATCGAGCGCCTATTCAACAAGCTGAAAAACTGGCGCAGGATTGCCACGCGATACGACAAGACCGCAGAGTCTTTTATCGGCTTCGTCTGTCTTGTATCCGCAAAATTATGGACACACTTTGTCAACAGAACCTAGTGCGGCCAAAATCATAAAAATATAAGAAAAACAGAATATGATGCATGAAGGATAGCTCATGACTTCAGCATGTTAATGCTGTGGGCTTTCAGGCGTGAAATTGTATTTGAGGGAAATCATGCTCGATTGGGAAAAAGAATGCCGGCCCGGAGTGCCGGCGGCAAACGCGGAACACCGGATTTTGTTGGCGGCGGCCTGGCGGTTTTCATGCCGGGGCGGCGGGAATGGCTAGCCCTTCGGATCTTCTCGAGGCCGCGCCAACGGTCCGGGGTGGGCGGGCGCCGCGTCCGGCCGCGCCGATCCTGGTGGGTGGCGACCGCGACCTGCTGATGGATCTGGCCCGGCTGCGCAAGGCGCCCCATGGCTGGCGGGCGGTGCATGTGCTGGCCGCCCCCCTGGCCGGGCGGCCCGGCTTCGCCCAGGATCTGGCGGCGGTCAACCTCCGGGTGCAGGCCGTGCTGGGCAGCGGCGCCGGCTACAAGATCTATAATATAAGCAACGGCGATCTGGTGTTCGTCTATGCGCAAATCGCCACGCCGGTGATCGTGGCGTTGTGCACGGCGCTGGTGGCGACGCTGTTTGACGGCCTTGCGCCGGTTCGTAACGTTTACGGCGAGCACGGCCATTACAAGCTGTTCGACCTGAACCGCGATATCGCCGCCCTGGTGGAGGGCGTGCGCGGCGTGCTGGCGGTGAAACCCGCCGCCGTTCCGGCCAAACCGCCCATCGGTCCGAAGCATGCGGTGATCATTTCGGAAAAACTGCGCGGCTCCAACATCCGCAGCCTGGTTTTCAACCAGCCCATCTACAATATCGGCCATGCCCGGCCGGGGATCGAATTTCTGGAGTTCTACACCTCCATCGCCCAGCTGGAAAAAGTCTTCGCCCCCGATCGCTCCATCGCCGCCAATCCCTGGCTGTTCAATCTGATCAAGCGCGAGTTGGATATGGCCCTGATGCGGGCCATTCAGCGCGAGATCGGCGATTATCGCCACAAGGCCTTCAGCCTCAACCTGCTGGTGGACAGTTTCATGTCCGACGGTTTCCGCACCTTCCTGGCGGCGCTGCCGGTCAAGCTGGGCGGCAAGGTTTATGCCGAACTGGAAAAGGGCGATCTGGTGCAGAACTCCCATCTTCTGGGCGATCTGATGGAGCGGTCGCGCCGTTTGGGGGTGCCGGTCTGCGTCGATGGGCTGTCGCATCATGATGTGCGGCTGATGCGGCTGTCGGATCTGGGCTGCAGCTATATCAAGCTGAAATGGGATGCCGATATCGCCGATGTCTCGGGCGAGGCCATGACCTTCCTGGTGCAGGAACTGCGCGCCGCCAATGCCCGCGTCATCCTGACCCGCTGCGACAGCCCCAAGGCCCTGTCCTTTGCCCGGGCCGTGGGAATCTCCTTCGTGCAGGGCCGTCTGGCCGACGAGATGTTCAAGACCGGCGACGTGCTGTAGGCGGTCAACGGTGTCGGAATTGGACGGCGGCCAAGCGCACGGCGCCGGTCACCTCCTCGCGGCTTCGCAGTCCGGCGAGGGCGATTTCGTTGTAAAGCCTAGCGATCAGGCGGCCTTGCTCGCGCGGCGGCAGGACACCGGAGGCCTGAGGCTGGGCCACGGCTTCGGCGATCTGTCCCATCAGATCCTCATCGAGAGACGACGGCGGGTGGGCGGGGGCGGCAGTGCGGTACATGTTGCCCTGCCCGGTGATGAGCCAATGGAGATCGATATCCATGCGGGCCAGGGCTTCGAGCGCCTCGACCGAAGGGGGGCGCTCCCCCGAGGCGTAACGGGTATAGGTGCGCAACGGGATGCCCATGCGGGCACACATTTCGCTTTGTGTCAGGCCCATATTGGCGCGAATTTCTTCGAGGCGGTGGTTCTTTGTCATGGGGCCGGCCTCTTGAGCGAAGGGTCATGACCTGCGGGCGAGGGTGTATGGCGAAAGACGTAGGGCGGTTGGCCTTTAGGCCATAATGGGCGCGCCATTTTAGGCTTGATAGGCCCAAATGGGCTTGTTATGGTATTTTCCGTCTTGAGGGAAATGTCGTTTCCGGATCTGCGCAAAAGGTGCTGGGTCATATCGCCGTTTTCTGATGGTTCGAGCAACTCCCGGCACATCGCCGTCGAGTGGGGGGCATGTCTGTCCAGTCCCGGATTCCGCGACAACGACAGGGGCGCGGATCTGTACGGCGCGGAAGGGCTGGTTTTGCCTGCAACCGTATCATGCTGCCGCATAACCGCAATATCGAAGCGGTGGGGTGTCTCGATGGACGGGATGAATGCTGCTGTATAAAGAATGATTATTTATAAATTTATTTTAAATAAACATATTGATTTAAAAATTAAATTAAGTATTTTATAAATACTTATATTCCGTATAAGTAATTTATTCGACGTTGATTTTAAATAAATATAGTTTTGTTTTTATTATTACATGCCTTCCGCGCGGTGTTTCTTGGGATCTTTAGGAGTTTTGTCTCATTTTTGCGCGGTGTGGCCAGGTTCCCCGCGCGATTCATCTTCGGAGTGATGCCGCGCATGGTCACCATGATTCAAAACCGTCCCTCCCTTAAAATGCCGGAGCCGCCGCGTGGGCTTCAAATCGGTTCGGACCGGGAATTGCTGCAGGATCTGGCGAAATATCGCAAAGGCGGGCACGGCTGGCGGGCGGTGCACCTGCTGTCCTCCTGCTTATCCGGCCGGGCCGGATTCGCCCAGGGGCTGAAAGAGGCCAATGCCGCCATCCAGTCCGTCCTGGTGAACGGCGCCGGACATCGGCTTTATAATCTCGGCAACGGCGACGTGGTGTTCGTTTATTCACAGGTGGCGACACCGGCAGTGGTGGCGCTGTGCACCTCGCTCATCAACACCTTTTTCGAGGGCGCCACGGCCGGGGAAAATGTTTACGGCGAATACGGTCATTATAAACTGTTCGATCTGGCCCGCGACCTGCCGGGATTGGTCGACGGCGTGCGCGCGGTTCTGGCCTCGGGGCAAACCCTCCAGAGCAAACCGCCCATCAGCCCGAAACACGCGGTGATCATTTCGGAAAAGCTGCGCAGTTCCAACATCCGCTCGGTGATCTTCAATCAGCCGATCTACAACATCGCCCATCCCCGCCCCAGCATCGAATTCCTGGAGTTCTACACCTCCATCGCCGACTTGGAGAAAATCTACGCCCCCGATCGGTCCATCGCCGGCAATCCCTGGCTGTTCAATTTGATCAAGCGTGAACTGGATATGGCCCTGATGCGGGCCATCCAGCGCGAGATCGGCGATTACCGCCACAAGGCCTTCAGCATCAATCTGCTGGTGGACAGCTTCCTATCGGACGGTTTCCGCGCCTTTCTCACCGCCCTGCCGGTCAAACTGGGCGGAAGACTTTATGCCGAACTGGAAAAGAGTGATCTGGTTTTGCACTCACACCTTCTGGGGCCGCTGCTGGAGCGGTCCCGGCAATTGGGGGTCCCGGTCTGTATTGATGGTGTCTCGCATCACGATGTGCAGTTGATGCGTCTCTCAGATCTTCAATGCAGCTATATCAAGCTGAAATGGGATGCCGATATCGCCACGGCGCCGGAAGAGGCGATGGTTCGTCTGGTCCGCGAACTGCGCGCCTGCGAGGCCCGCGTGGTTCTTACCCGCTGCGACAGCCCCAAGGCCCTGTCTTTCGCCCGCGCCACCGGCATCATCTATGTACAGGGCCGTCTGGCCGACGAGATCTTCAAAACGGGGTATGTCGTGGAAGGCTGAGGGCTGGGAGCCTGTCTCCGTCATCCGATTGCGGAGGCAGGCGCCTGGGCACATTTTTATTGACTCAACCGGTGGGCTTTGCATAATCCCCCGCTCAATTCCCGTGAACGTGGGCCGGTAGCCAATCCGTTCCCCGCCTGGCCGCCAAGGGGTCTCCCCGGTGGCCGAGGACTTATCGGGACACCATGAATTGGATAGGATATCCGATGAGCAAGCGCATTCAAGCCAAGTTCAAGATCAATCGCCGCCTGGGCGTGAACCTGTGGGGCCGCGGCAAGAGCCCGCTCAACAAGGGTCACGAAAATCCCCCCGGCCAGCACGGCGCCCGCCGCAAGAAGCCCTCTGATTTCGGCACCCAGCTGTCGGCCAAGCAGAAGCTGAAGGGCTACTACGGCAACATCAGCGAAAAGCAGTTCCGCAAGCTCTATGACGAAGCCGTGCGCCGCAGCGGCGACACTTCGGAGAACCTGATCGAGCTGCTGGAGCGCCGCCTCGACGCCGTGGTCTACCGCCTGAAGTTCGCCCCCACCCCGTTCGCCGCCCGTCAGATCGTCAACCACGGTCACATCCGCGTGAACGGCAAGCGCGTCAACATCGCCTCCTACCAGATCAAGGACGGCGACGAAATCTCGGTCAAGGACAAGAGCCGCGAAATGGCCCTGATCCTGGAAGCCACCCAGTCGCCGGAACGCGATGTGCCGGAATATCTCTCGGTGGATAACAAGGCCATGAAGGGCGCCTTCGTGCGCGCCCCCAAGCTGGCCGATGTGCCCTATCCGGTGCAGATGGAACCGCATCTGGTCATCGAATACTACTCCCGCTGATCCGGGAGCCCAGGGTTCAAAAAACGCGTCGCCCACGGGCGGCGCGTTTTTTTATGGCTGGGGCGCCAGGGGATCGGAGCCGAAGCGGTTGTCGCCGGTCTGGCCCGGACGGCAGACCCACCACAGCAGCAGCAGCGCTCCGGCCAGGGGCACGAAGGCGATCAGCTGCCACCAGCCCGAGCGGCCGGTATCGTGCAGGCGGCGGCTGGCCACCGCCAGATTGGGAAGCAGTACCGCCAGGGTCAGCAGCCCCGACAGCAGCGGTGTCTGGTGGAACAGCAGCAGATCCAGCAGCCCCGTTGCCAGATAGGCCAGCAGATAGCCGAGATAGAACAGCCAATATTCCGAACGCGGCGCCCGGCCGCGGAAATCGGCGTAGTGGGTCAGGCAATGGCGGACCGCCGCCGTCAGACGGTTGCCGCGCGGATATGAAGGCATTGCGCTCTCCCGCCGCAGTCGTTAATACATAATCGTCTAATATACGCTTTGTCGTCCCATGCTATCATGCCGCGCCGCTTTCTGGTTGAGGCCGGTACCGTGTTTGGGAGGGATGGGGGTCATGCAGATCGCACCGCGGATGATTTTGCTCTTTATCCTGCTGGCGGCCCTGGCCGCCGCCGGATCCTCTCTGGCCAATGCCCTGACCGGTTGGTCCATCGCGGCGGCGGCGGCCCGGCCCGAGGCGGTTCTGGCGCTGTCGCGGCGCATGGCGGCGCTCAATCTGGCCGCCGTCGCCGTCTGGCTGGTGGTGGGGGGCGGCATCATGGCCATGATCGCCGTTTCCATCCTGCGGCCGCTGCGCCGGGTGACCGGCGCGCTGACGGCGCTGGCGGCCGGCGATGTGGCGGTGGCGGTGGCGTGCGGCAACCGCCGCGACGAGATCGGCGATATGGCGCGGGCGGTGGAGGTGTTCCGGGCCAATGCCGTGGAGCGGCTGCGTCTGGCCGAGGCCGAGGCGGCCAATCTGGCGCGCAGCGAGGCCCGCCAGGCCCGCATCGCCGGGCTGACCCGCGACTTCGACGAGGCGGTGTTGAGCCTGCTGACGGCGATGACCGATCATGCCGCCGCCATGGGGGCCACCTCCGACAGCATGGCCGGCACGGCCCAGGATGCGCGGCAGCGCAGCGGCACGGTGCTGGAGATCACCCGTCAGGCCAGCGGCAATATGCAGGCGATTGCCGAGGCCAGCGGCAAAATGCTGGCGGCCATCCAGGCCATCGGTGGGCAGGCGGCGCGTTCGGCCGATGTGGCGGCGCAGGCCGTGCGCGAGGTGGCGGCCTCCGGCCAGACCATCGAACGCCTGGCCGGCACCGCCCAGCGTATTGGCGAGGTGACCACCCTGATCAGCGAGATCGCCAATCAGACCAATCTTCTGGCGCTGAACGCCACCATCGAGGCGGCCAGGGCCGGCGAGGCCGGCAAGGGCTTTGCCGTGGTGGCGGGCGAGGTGAAAAATCTGGCCGGCCAGACCGCCAAAGCCACCGGCGAAATCGCCGTGCAGATCGGCGCCATTCAGGAGCAGACGCAAGAGGCGGTGGCGGCGGCGCGGCAGATCGCCGCCGTGATCGAGGAGATCAACGGCATGGCGGCCCTGATCACCGGCGCGGTGGGCGAAGAGGGGGTCAGCATGGGGGCCGTGGTGCGGAACGTGGAGCAGGCCTCGGAGGGGATCCGCGTGGTGGCCGCCGATCTCGAGCGCATGGCCGGGGCCGCCGACGGCACCGGACGCCTGGCCGCCGAGGTGCAGGCCACCGCCCACGTGCTGATGGCCGACGGGACGCGGCTGCGCACGGCGGTGGAAAGCTTTCTGGGCCGGGTCAAGGCCATCTAGAAAGAAACCAGGTCAGGCGGCTTACCAGCAGTTTCATACCCGGTGGGTCCGCTCCGTCGGTGGCAACTGATACCAACCGGCCAATGAATTGACCGGTTGTATCGTCCCTCGCCGGGCGGCGGCATCCGCCGCCTTGGCCGCTCGCTCAATGCTCGCTGGATACCGGCCAACGAGTCACCTCAATGGTTGGCCGGTA
>JAJZGK010000314.1 GCA_021798485.1 Pseudomonadota bacterium | reverse complement strand
TTCCCGGCGCCCGGCCGCTGCCGCTGGCCATTCAGAGCTACGACGCCAAGGCGGCGCTGGAACTGCATACCTACGCCAGCGCCGAGGCCCAGGTGGCGGCGCTGTCCGACGATATCGCCTACAACAACCACGACATCGACGACGGTCTGCGCGCCGGGCTGTTTTCCATCGGCGATCTGGCCGAGGTGCCGCTGGTGGGGCCGGTGTTCGCCGAGGTCAAGGCCGAATATCCCGATATCGCCCCGTCGGTGCATATCCACGAGGCGGTGCGCCGCCTGATCGGCCTGATGGTGCAGGATCTCATCGATGAAACCCGCCGCCGTCTGGCCGAGCATGCCCCGCAAAGCGCCGACGCCGTGCGCGCCCTGGGCCGGCCGCTGGTGGCCTTTTCCGATGGCATGCGCGCCAACGACCGGGCGTTGAAAGCCTTTCTCTTCGACCATATGTACCGCCATTATAAGGTCAACCGCATGACCTCGAAGGCCCGCCGCGTGGTCAGGGATCTTTATGCCCTGCTGGTGCGCGAGCCGGGCTGCCTGCCGCCGGACTGGCAGAAAATCTGTGATGGCAAGGGCCAGCCGGGCACCGCCCGCGCCGTGGCCGACTATATTGCCGGATTGACCGACCGCTCGGCTGTAGACGAGCACCGCCGTTTGTTTGACATGCAAGAGACACCATGAACCTGTTCAAGACTTTCCGTGCCGAGATTCTGTCCGCCCTCGATCGTTTGGTCGCCGCCGGGGCGCTTCCCGCCGGCCTTGATACCGCCAGGGTTACGGCCGAGCCCCCGCGCGAGGCGGCGCACGGCGATATCTCCACCAATGCCGCCATGGTGCTGGCCAAGGCCGCCGGCCTGAAGCCGCGCGATCTGGCCGAGCGTCTGGCCGCCGAACTCACCGGGTTGGCCTCGGTGCAGACGGTGGAGGTGGCCGGGCCGGGCTTCCTCAATCTGCGCCTGGCCGACAGCGTGTGGGCCGGGCAACTGGCGGGCATGCTGCGGGCGGGCACCGCCTACGGCCAGTCCGACATGGGGCGGGGCCGGCGCGTCAACGTGGAATATGTCTCGGCCAATCCCACCGGCCCCATGCATGTGGGCCATGCCCGCGGCGCCGTGGTGGGCGACGCCCTGGCCGGGCTGCTGGAAAAGGCCGGGTACGAGGTCAGCCGCGAATATTACATCAACGATGCCGGGGCCCAGGTGGATGTGTTGGCCCGCTCGGCGCATCTGCGCTACCGCGAAGCCCTGGGCGAGGCCATCGGCGCCATTCCCGAGGGGCTTTATCCGGGCGATTATCTGGTCGCCGTCGGTCAGGATATTGCCGCCGCCGATGGCGACCGCTGGCGGGCCTGCCCCGAGGCCGAATGGCTGCCGCACTTCCGCCGCACCGCCATCGAGGCCATGATGGCCCTGATCCGCGACGATCTGGCCGCCCTGGGGGTGAAGCATGCCGTTTTCACCTCCGAGCGCGCCCTGGTGGAGGGCGGCAAGGTGCAGGCGGCGCTGGACTATCTGGACAGCCTGGGCCTGATCTATCAAGGCGTGCTGGAGCCGCCGAAGGGCAAAACCCCCGATGACTGGGAGCCCCGGCCGCAAACCCTGTTCAAGGCCCAGGCCTTCGGCGACGATGTGGACCGTCCGCTGAAGAAGTCGGACGGCTCCTGGACCTATTTCGCCTCCGACATCGCCTATCACCTCGATAAATACCGCCGCGGCTTTTCGCACATGATCGATGTGTGGGGCGCCGATCACGGCGGCTACGTCAAGCGCATGCAGGCGGCGGTGAAGGCCATGACCGGGGGCGAGGGCGAACTCGACGTCAAGCTCTGCCAGATGGTCAATCTGCTGAAGGACGGCGAGCCCTACAAGATGTCGAAGCGGGCCGGCACCTTCGTCACCCTGCGCGATGTGGTGGACGAGGTGGGCAAGGACGTGGTCCGCTTCATCATGCTCACCCGCAAGAACGACGCCCAGCTGGAATTCGATCTGGTGAAGGTGCTGGAGCAGTCGCGCGATAATCCGGTGTTTTATGTGCAGTACGCCCATGCCCGCGCCCATTCGGTGCTGCGCCATGGCCGCGATCTTTACCCCAATGCCGATCTTTCCGCTCCGGCCCTGGCCGGGGTGGGGCTGCACCGCCTGAACGATCCCGCCGAACTGGCGGTGATCCGTCAGATGGCGGCCTGGCCGCGGCTGGTGGAAGGGGCGGCGGAAGCGCACGAGCCGCACCGCGTGGCCTTTTACCTTTACGATCTTGCCGCCGCGTTCCATGGCCTGTGGAACAAGGGCAAGGATGATGTGTCGCTGCGTTTCCTGGTGGAGGGGGATGAGGAACTGTCCCTGGCCCGCCTGGCCCTGGTGCGGGCCGTTGCCCTGGTGATCGCTTCCGGCCTCGCGGTGTTCGGGGTCGAGCCGGTTGAGGAGATGAGGTAAATGCCCTTCCGTCCAGACCGCGAGCGGGTTGACCGCGAAATCCTGGATATCATTCCGGAACGCTACGACGATGATCCGGACAGCCACTATGCCCGCCGCACGGCGCATACCCGGCTGATCCTGACCGTGGCCCTGGCCTTTCTGGCCCTGGCGGCGGTGGGGGTGGCGGCGCGCCACCTGTTCTTTGCCGCCGGCCCCACCGCCCAGGTGCAGACCACGGCCAACGGCGTGCCGCTGATCACCGCCGACAACGGCCCCATCAAGACGCAGCCGCCGCCCGACGAACGCGGCGGCATGGCGGTGCCCAACCGCGACAAGCTGATCTACAATCAGATCGGTTCCAATTCGCCGTCGCCGGGGTCGGAACAGCTGCTGCCGCCACCCGAGGCGCCGCAGACC
>JAJZGK010000075.1 GCA_021798485.1 Pseudomonadota bacterium | reverse complement strand
TGCCGTTTATTCCGGCGCCTGTTTCGATCCACGCCCCTGCGTGAGGGGCGACGGCTTAATTTGGGGGATGCGCCGTGAGCAGTTCGGTTTCGATCCACGCCCCTGCGTGAGGGGCGACCTCGACGCCGGCATTGGTGGCCGAAGCCGCCGCCGTTTCGATCCACGCCCCTGCGTGAGGGGCGACTATTTATTTCTCCACGATGTTCTGCCGCCATTGAGGTTTCGATCCACGCCCCTGCGTGAGGGGCGACTTCTACGGCATCGATATCCCGCAAATCCTGCTGCTGTTTCGATCCACGCCCCTGCGTGAGGGGCGACCAGGTCTCTGATAGCACTTGGAGGATATTGGGGAAAGAGGAGCGATGGCGCGAAAGGGCATCTCCTGCGCAGGCCCAGTCCGGCCCGTGGTTCTGAAAAATTTATTTCATTCACGATGTCAAAGACTTGGGCGCGGTGCGAACCGGCCGGGGGATGCGGTACGCTTGGGGTTCGCGCCCGGGGAGGGGGATTGGAAATGGTCGGGTTTTAGAGAAGCAGAAGCCCGTGCAGGTCGGTTGTCGGCTTGGCGCCGGTATGTTCGATTTTGCGCTGCCAGTTCGAGCCCAGATAATAATAGCGCAGGCTATCGTGTTCCGGGTCAATGACGCTTTGCAGCCGGGCTTTCAAAGCGGTCCACCCTGCCGGGTCCAGTTCTATTTCAAACACCGAGTTCTGGACCCGCTGACCATAATCCTGGCAGGCCCTGGCCACATGCCGCAGCCGGCGGGCGCCTCCGGCTTCCACCGTGTTCACATCGTAGGTGACAAGAACCATCATGGCGGGCCTCCTATTTCCAGAACCAGGGGGGATAGGCGTCGAGATCACCGCGCAGGTGGCGGGCCAGTAATTGCGCTTGTAAATGCGGCACCAGCCCCAGGGGGGCGGTTTCTTCAAGGAAGGGGTGGCGGCGCTCCTCCTTCTTGCGGTCTTGCCATGCCGCCAGAACGGTTTTGCGGGCGTCGTCGCTCAGACTTACAGCCCCGCCGTCGCGGGTTTGAAAATCGCTGGCCCGCACTTGCCGCCGGTTGATCAGCGACAGCGCCAGACGGTCGGCCAAAACCGGGCGAAGCTCCTCCATCAGGTCCAGCGCCAGGCTGGGGCGCCCTGGGCGGTCCCGATGCAGGAAGCCAACCGCCGGGTCCAGTCCCACGCTTTCGGCGGCGCTGCGGCAATCGTGGGTCAGCAGGGTATAAAGGAACGATAACAAGGCGTTGACGGGATCGAGCGGTGGCCGGCGGGAGCGGCCGCGAAAGCGCAGGGCGGCGTCGGGCGGGCGGATCAGGCTATCGAAGACGCCGAAATAAAGGGCCGCCGCCTCGCCTTCCAGGCCCCGCAGCGTATCGGTATTGTCCGTAGAGGCATCAAGCTTGCGCAACAGATGGGCCATGCGCCGGATGGCGGCCTCAAGGGCGGCGGCCTGTTCGGGGGTGTAGTCGCCCCCATGATCGCGCCAGGCGCGCATCAGCACGGAGCGCTGGTTGGCGATTTTACCCAGGAGCAGGCTTTTCACGATGTCTTCCGGCTGATCCGAGGCCTTGTATTGAGCCCGGCGCAGCAGAACATTGCCGCTTAGCGGTCCGTCGATTCGGGCCTGAAACCGCCCGGCCCGATCCAGAAGCACAAGGGTGATGCCGTGGGTGGCGCAGGCCTGCATCAGGGCCGGCGAGACGAAAATGCCGCCGAACACCACGACCGATCCCAGCATATGCAGCGGGACACGGCCTTTTTCGACTCCTTCGATCTCGACCACCAGGTTTTCGCCCTCCTTACGCAGGCCGGCTCCCTCGGTGGCGACATAGAGGGTGTTCAGAAGTTTTTTCATGCCGAAGCCTCGTCGTCGGACAGCAGGGCGGCGAGCCTGGTTTCCCGCCAGTGCCGCGCCGGTTTGATCACCGCTTTCGGGCGGCACAGCTCCAGCAGGGAGCAGGCGCGGCAGCGTTCGGCCCTGGCGGTTGGCGGAGGTGTGCGCCGCGACGAAAACACCGCCCGCATCTCCTGGATGGTCTGTTCGGTCAGGGCGCGCAAAGCCGCGTCGAACGGCACGACAAGGCGCCGCTTGGTTTGCGCGTAATAAAGGGCGCCCTCGGGCACGGGATGGCCGGTCATCTCCTCCAGGCACAGGGCCTGGGCGCAGAGCTGAACCTCGTCGGCGCGGTGCGGTTTGGCCTTGCCGCGCTTGTATTCAACGGGATAGGCCGTTTCGGCGCCATCGCCGTTCGGGCGGAATTCAACAAGATCGGCCACGCCGGCAATGCCCAGGCGCCGGGCGGCCAGGGGCAGCGCCATCACCCTGCGAACGCCGCGCTGCCTGTGGCCGCCCATCCGGTCGGCCGTGATATGCAAAACGTGGCCTTCGGCGGTGAAGCGGTTTTCCTCCCACACCCGCTCCAGATGGATCAGCGCCGCCTGCCGCAGGCAATAAACCGCGTGCTGCAAGGCCGAAAGCGGGATGGCGGCACCATCCCGTTCGTCGTCCGGCCAGAGCGCGTCGGCGGTGGGCATCTCAAGGCCTACAGCCGCTCGATGATCTCCACGCCGTCCGGCAGGCCGGCCCGGTCGATAACCACCTGGTAGTCGGCGAAGCTGCGGGCCGGGGGGCGGTTGTCGAGGGCGGGATCATCGACGGCGCGGAAGGCGCCATCGATATCGCGCCCCACCCGGACACGGTCGAACAGGGCATGGGCCGGCGCCTTGCCCAGGGGGCAGTCGTGGCGGAAAACGATCAGCTTGCGCACCGCCATTTCTCCCCGCGCGGCGGAGCGGTCGTGCTCAAACATGTTTTCCACCGCCTCCAGCAGCAGATCCAGATCGGTTTCGGAAAAGCCGGTGCGCTCGGACAGTTTGGCCGAGACGAAGCCATGGGCGCGATAAAGACCGTAGGGCACGATATGCTTGCGGCCCATGGTGCGGTTTTCGGTGCGCTCGCTGTTGTCGCTTCCCTCTTTCTGGGCGGCCTTTTCCTTTTCGTTGGTGGCGGCCATGCGGGTAATGGAAATTTCCAGCGGCACGATGGGTTCCACCGAGGTGGCGAACGAGAACTGCACCGGGCCGCGGACCTGGCCGCAATTGATGCCGGTGCTCATCACCGCGCCGAAACTGCGGACATCGAAAAAATTCGCGCACATGAAATCGCGCAGGGTTTTGGCCTCGTCATCGGTGTGCGGGTTCAGGGATTTGTCGGTGGCAACCTTGGCGTCGTTGGGGCGCAGGGCGGCATAGGCCTTGCGGTGCTGTTCGTTCAGAATGGCGCCTTCCCGCACGTAAATGTGGAACCCGTCGCGCTCCTCCCTGGCCAGTTCCACATAGTTGCGGATTTTCCGCTTCAGGCTGACATCGGACACCAGGCCGTGGCTGGTTTCCGGATCGATGCGGGGCATGTTGCCGGCGTCCGGGTCGCCATTGGGATTGCCGTTGGCAACATCGAACAGAACGACGAAATCATGGCGCTGGGTCAGGTGGCTCATGGGGTGTCTTCCTTATGATCGGCGGCGTCTTTGGCCTTGGGCCGGAAAAATTCGTTGCGTTGATGGTAGTAGCCCAGGCCGAACAGGGCCTGCTGCTGGCTGGACAGGGCGGCGGGGAAGGGATCGTCGGACGGCGCCAGCATCTCCATGAGCGCGCCGATCTGGCGTTCCAGCGAAATCCGCAATCCCGGGGCCTGCTTGCCGATTTTCGACAGGTGATTGGCCGATCCACGGTCCAGCAGATGGAAAACCTTGCGCGGCTGCGCCGAGGCCGAACCGTAGAATTTGTCCTTGATGGTGGCGTTGACGTTGCGGCCCAAAGCCGTTGTCTGCACCTGTTCGTAAAGGGCGAACAGGCGGCCGAGCAGATAGCCTTTGTCTGTATTGTCCGGGTCGAGTGCCACGGGAGCCTCCTTGTGACCGAAATTCCGGATAAGAACGGCCTTGAGCAAGGCCACGCGAAGCGCCGAAACCTCCTTGTCGGAGCGCAGGCGCAAAAGCACATTGGAGAGCAGTGTCGCCGGGTAGCGGTTGCCGGTCAGGATCGCCCGCATGCAGTCTCCGGCCAGATTGGGCGGAATGTTCTCGCGCTTGCCCAAAACGGCGGTTTCCAGCAGGTATTTCCAGAGCGGCGGATGAGGATCGTGGGGCGGCGGTTCAATCCGGGTTTCGGTCTGATACTGCCGGTACTGCTCGGCCAGATGCCCGAAATCGTCGTCCAGCCAGAAGCGGATCGAGACCCGCGCCGCGTTGGGGGCCAGCCCCAGAACATGAAAGCGCACGCCCTCGCCAAGATCGGGGGCGAAGTCCCGAACCGGCCGGCCTTGGCGGATCTGCTCCAGGAGCGCGCCCACGGCGCCGGCCTGTTTCTCCTCGTCGATGCCTTCGAACATGGCCTGGAACATATCCTCGGCCAGTTGGGCGGCGGGGGCGGACGAGGCATCGGCCCAGAACACCGTCGAGGCGTCCCCCAGTTGGATGCGGTGGGAACTGCCGCTTTCCAGAAACGTGTTCAGCACCGTGGTATAAGCGAAGGCGGCGCTTTCCGAGATGGGGGCGTTGTCACCCTGGATATGGCCGTAGGATTCGAAGGCCTCCTTGTTGTAGGACACCAGGGATACCCCGGAGGTTTGTCCGCCCCACACCCCCTTGATGGCGGGGTGCAGACGGGCGATGGCGGCGGGTTCGCCGCTGATCAGGCACACCGCCCGGCTCCGTTCGCCGCTGGTGGAGAGCGCGGCCCACAGCCGGCGCGCTTCCGGCCGGTCGTGCAGATAAAGGCCGTCCAGCCGTTCGTTTTCCAGGGTGAAGACGATGTTCTGATCCTTCATCTCCTCGGGCCAGCCCAGGTCTGCGAAATGGGCGGGGGACCAGGTCCGCAGGAAGGTCAGGAAAGCGTTCAGCCCCGGATCGGCGCTGTTGCCGCAAACACGTTCATGCAATTGCACGAACGCGGCATGCTCATCGGCCAAGCGCTTGCCGTCGCCGGTTGTCACCCCCAGCACATAAGAGCTTTTGTCCCACAAAAAGTTTGGGGCAACCCCCGAGGTTCGCTTCACCGGCTGCGGCACCACCATCAGCGGCGCCAGGCGTTTTTTGCCTTCATCCCGGCGCAGATCGCCGATATTGGCCACCGAGCCATCCGCGTTCAGTGAAATCACGAAGCCGATCTTTTCGTTGGAATACCCGAACGGCGGCACCTCGTGGCGTTCGGCCATCCGCTCATAGGCTTTGGTCAGGGAGGCGAGAAGGGTCATCGCCGGATCTCCTCCGAGCCGGGGGGCGGCACCCGCAGCACACCCCGCTCCAGACGGGCGCGGAAAAACATCGAGGCGCGGTCGCCGCCATGGTCGATGTCCCACAGCATGAAACCCAGGTCGCGGCTGTCGGGAATGGCCTCGGGGAAGGCGGCATCGGCCTCCACCAGTGTGAAACGCGCCGGAAATTCCCGCGTGCCCAGGCAGGGCTGATGGAAACATTGCCCCTTGCGGGCGCGGCGGTTGAAAATATCCAGATGCTTGCCGGGATTGTCCTCGGTGCCGGCCCTGGCCGTCAGATCGAAATGCGCCTCGATGCCATAGGCCACGTCCACCAGCAAAGTGGCGGCCCGCTGCTGGCGGTCGGCGTCGGCCAGCAGATGCACCCCCTCCAGGCTGCCGCGCTTCAGGGCCGTTTTGACCTTGCCGGCGGAAATCTTGCTGCCAACCTCGTTGCGGCGCAGGCTTTGAAACCGGATCGGCTTCAGCACATGAATGGCATCGATGATCCAGGTGATGGCCGGCTTCCAGTGGATGGCCTCCAGAATGCCGCGCGCCGCCGATGGCGTTATCACGTCGTAGGACACCCGCTCGGCCTTCATCTCGGGCCGGGTGAAACAGGCATGCGCGCCCGAAACCAGTAATTTGACGCCCTGGGGCATGCGTTTGGCCTTTCTAGAAAATCGTTTGCTCCAAACCCAGATATTCGGCGTCGTCCCACAGCAGCCCGGTTTCATCCTGGTACAGGCTGGGGGTGCGCAGCACCGCGAACTGATCGCCGAACAGGTCTTCCCGCTGAAAGGCCACATGGCCGCTGGCCAGCAGGCGGGCCCGCGCCTGGGGCGGCACCAGCACCAGAAACGGCTGCAGCCGGCCGGCCACGCCGCCGGGGGAAACGCCCTTCCACCCCAGCAGATCCAGGGCCTTTTGCGCGTCGTCCCGCTCGGGGATGATCACCGGCAGCAGTCCGCTGTCGATCATGCGGAAACGCTCCGCCACCGTGCGGTAGGAGATCTCCAGGCCGGTGCGGTCGGCGGCGAAACAGTCCAGGATATGATGGCGGTCCAGATCGCCGCCCTTGCTCCAATAAACCTCGCGGAAATACTCCTGGAGGGCGGCGGGGCTGAAATGGTCGGCATGGCGGGCCGCCATGCGGGCATAGGCCGCCGATAGCTGGGCGATGTCGCGCGGCGGCGGATCATCGGGGGCGGTGAAAATGGTGACGATGCTGTCGTCGGCCGGACGGGATCCCTCGCGGTTGCAGCGGCCCGCCGCCTGGGCGATCTGATCCAGTCCGGCTTCGGCCCGCCATACCCGGGGAAAATCGAGATCCACCCCGGCCTCCACCAGCGATGTGGCGATCAGGCGGCAGGGGGCTTGCGTTTTCAAAGCGTGGCGCACGCCGGCCAGAATGTCGCGGCGATGGGCGGCGTAATGGCGGGTGCTGAGATGCGTCAGCCCCTCCAGGCCCGCCCGCCGCGCCGCCTGAAACAGCGCCAAGGCATGTTTGCGGCTGTTGACGATCACCAGCCCCTGGGGATGCTCCCGCAGGGCCAGAATCAGCTGGTCGTCGCTCAGCGGGCCGCTTGCCCGCAGAACCACCCGTTTCAGGCCGGCCGCCAGCGTCTCGGGATCGGGGGCCAGTTCCCGTCCCGCCAGATCCAGCCCCATGCCGGAATCGGGGGGGAAATGCCGTTGGTCCAAAGCCGGCTGGGTGGCGGTGCACAGCACGAGCGAGGCGCCGTAATTGCGGGCCAGTTCGTCCATGGCCGCCACGCAGGGCTTCAGCAGCGGCAGTGGCAAGGTTTGCGCCTCGTCCAGAATGATGACGCTGTCGGCCAGATGGTGCAGCTTGCGGCAGCGCGACGAACGGTTGGCGAACAGGCTTTCGAACAGCTGAACATTGGTGGTGAGAATGATCGGCGCCGCCCAATCCTCCATGGCCAGACGCAGCTTGTCCCGCTGTTCCAGGCGGGAGGGATGTTCTGTCTCGATGGCGCTGTGGTGTTCCAGGAGAACGTCCGGGCCCAGAACCTCGCGGAAGATCGCCGCGGTCTGTTCGATGACCGAGGTGAAGGGAATGGCATAGATGATCCGTTCCAGCCCATGGCGTTTGGCATGTTCCAGGGCGAACCCCAGCGAGGCCAGGGTTTTGCCGCCGCCGGTGGGCACGGTCAGGGTGAACAGCCCGGGGGCCATGTCGGCCTTGCGGCGCAGATGGGCCAGAATCTCGCGGCGCAGCCGGTTGACGTCGGATGGGGGAGGGCCGGCCTGTTTGGCGGCCATATAGGTGTCGAAGGCGCTGATCAGCGCGCCGATGATGGCCTGCAGGCGCGGCCAATCCCGATCGGAGAAATGCCCCTTCGCCTGATCGTAGAAGCGTTCGGTATCCTTGTAATCGGCATCGACCACACAGGAAAAGAGCATCCGACCCAAAAAACCCAGCTGGAAGGCGGCGCGACGGGGGCTGTGGGGACGCAGGGGCGGTTTCAGTCCGCGCGCATCGAGCGGAAGCTCATTTTTCCAGACGGGGTCCAGGGGCAATGCCAGGTCTTGCACCCTGGCGCGCAGGTCCACGCCGTTGGGCAAGCCGGCATGGTGCCCGGCCACGGCATAGGCCGCCAGTTCCGCCATGATCCGGTCCCAGGAGTCCGGCATTTCCGAGGCCATGGCCAGCAGTTCGGCGGCGCCCGCCGTGGCATGATCGACCGGCTGTGTCGCCCCTTCCAGCCTGGCCTGAAAAGCGGCGGAATATTTGCCAAGATCATGCAGCGATCCGGCCAGCCTCGCCGCCTTCTCCGCCCCGAAGGGATGGGCGAACAGCGCGGCCAAACGCCCGGCCTCCTGCAAGTGATCGGGTAGCTCCTGCCAAAGCGCCTTATCATTGCTTTCAAGGCTGTGGGCGTAATGCATTTTTGGGATGATCTTATGATGATTATTTCCACTAAATGCTTATCCAAACGGATGGGGCTGTCAACGCCTTCCCGCACCGGCGCGGCAGGCCGCTTTTCATAAAAAACGCCCCGGAGCCAGGGGCTCCGGGGCGCTGAACGGGAAACCGCCCGGTTTTTTACTTGGCGTAGACGTATTTGCCGTCCTTCCACATGTAGAACACGTAGCCGGGGGCGGTCACGTCGCCCTTGGCGTCGAAGCCGATCTTGCCCAGCACGGTATCGAACTTGTTGGCGCGCAGGCTTTTTTCCACCTTGGTGCTGTCGATGCTGCCGGCCTTCTTCACCGCCTGGGCCCAGGCCTGGATGGCGCCGTAGGTGTAGAGGGTGTAGGCCTCGGGTTCGTAATGCTGGGCGCGGAAGGCCTTGACCAGGTCGGCGTTGGCCGGGTTCAGGCGCGGGTCGGGGCCGAAGGTCATCAGGGTGCCGTTGCCGGTGGGGCCGGTGATGGACCAGAAATCCTGCGTCACCAGGGCGTCGCCGCCGATCAGGGTGGCTTTCAGGCCCTGTTCGGCCGCCTGGCGCACGATCAGGCCGCCCTCGGTTTCATAGCCGCCGAAATAGATGACATCGACCTTGATGTTCTTCAGCTTGGCGATCAGCGGGCTGAAATCCTTGTCGCCCACGGTGATGCTGTCGTTGAACACTTCCTTCACGCCCAGGCTGTGCAGTTCCTTGGCGAACTCGTCGGCCAGGCCTTTGCCGTAGGCCGATTTGTCGTTCAGCACCGCCACCCGCTTGCCCTTGAAATGCTCGGCCACATACTTGGCGGCGGTGGGGCCTTGCGAATCGTCGCGGCCGCACACGCGGAACAGATCGGGCATGCCGCGATCGGTGTAAACCGGATTGGTGGAGCCGGGCGAAATCTCGATGACGTTGCTTTCGGCGTAAACGCTGGAGGCCGGGATGGACGAACTGGAGCAGAAATGCCCGATCACCACCGCCACGTTCTTCGAGACCAGATCATTGGCCACGTTCACCGCCTGTTTGGGATCGCAAGCGTCGTCCTCCACCGCCAGGGACAGCTTCTGCCCCAGCAGTCCGCCCTTGGCGTTGATGTCTTCGATGGCCTTTTCCGCGCCACGGCGATACTGCTCGCCGAAGGCGGCGTTGCTGCCGGTCATGGGGCCGGCCACGCCGACGATGATATTGGCCCTGGCGGCGCCGGCGCCCATGGCGGTCACGGCGACGGCGGCCAGAAGAGCGGTCTTGAGGCTGGACATGGATAGAAAACTCCCTGCTGCGCGTGAGCTGATACCGGCGCGGGCATCCTTGCCCGTGCCGAGCCTCCGGCCAGCCCCTCGGGCGGCCCGGATCAAGGGGGCGGGGCCACCATGGCCCGCCCGGTCAGGTGCGGCCCGCCGTCTCCGGCCCCAGGGCGCGCCAGCCGAACAGGCCGCGCCGCTCGTAAAGCCAGGGATATTGCGTCACCATCTGGTGGGCGCGGGTCATGCGGTAGGCGGCCAGGGATGCGGCGCACAGCACCAGGGCATCGAGGACATAGCCCCGCCCCGACAGCAGCGGCCCCTGGAACAGGGCATAGCCCAGGAAGCGGTCGGCCAGGCCCAGCAGCAGGGCATAGGGCACCGCCTGCCACATGGGCCGCCAGGTGGAGGCCAGGGCCTGGCCGCTCATGAAGGCGCAGCCGCCCATCAGCGCCAGGGTGATGCCGATGAACACGCCCGGCGCGCTGCCGGTCAGGGTGGCGAAGGGGCTCATGGCGCGGTCTCCTGGGCGGGGCGGGCGGGCGGCGCCTCGTGCCCGCCTTCCAGATAGGCGGCGCGCACCCCGGCATCGGCCAGCAGCTCGGCGCCGCTGCCGCTCATGGCGATGCGGCCGTTGACCATCACATAGGCGCGGTGCGCCAGCTTCAGGGCGTGGAAGGCGTTCTGCTCCACCAGGAACACCGTCACCTTCTGCTGGCGGTTGATATCCCGGATGATGTCGAAGATCTGGCGCACCACCAGCGGCGCCAGCCCCAGCGAGGGCTCGTCCAGCAGCAGCAGCCGGGGGCGGCTCATCAGGGCGCGGCCGATGGCCAGCATCTGCTGCTCGCCGCCCGACAGGGTGCCGCCGCGCTGGCCGATGCGTTCCTTCAGGCGGGGGAACAGGGTCAGCACCCGCTCCAGATCGCCGTCGAAATGTTTGGGGTCCACCGTCACCGCGCCCATCTGCAGGTTTTCCAGCACCGACATGCGCGGAAAGATGCGCCGCCCCTCCGGCGCATGGGCGATGCCGCGCCGCACGATCTGGTAGGTGGGCAGATGGGTGATATCCTCGCCCTCGAAGGTGATGCTGCCGGCCCCGGCGCGGGGCTTGCCGCACAGGGTCATCAGCAGGGTGGTTTTGCCGGCGCCGTTGGCGCCGATCAGGGTGACGATCTCGCCCGCCGCCACGTCGATATCGACGCCGTGCAGGGCCTGGATGCGGCCGTAGGAGGCCTGAAGATTGCGGATGCTCAGCATGGGGCGCCCTTTCCTTCGGCGGCCAGATCGGCGGCGACCTCGGCGGGCAGGGCCTCGTCGTCGGCGGCGCCCAGATAGGCGCGGATCACCGCCGGATCGTTGCGCACCGCCTCGGGCGTGCCCTGGCTCAAGGGCGCGCCGTGATCCAGCACAACCACATGATCGGAAATCTGCATGACCACGCTCATATCATGCTCGATCAGCAGAATGCCGATGCCGTGATCGCGGCGGATATCCATGAGAAGGGTGTTGAGCTCCAGGGATTCGCGCGGGTTCAGGCCCGCCGCCGGCTCGTCGAGGCACAGCAGCACCGGATCGGTGCACATGGCGCGGGCGATTTCCAGGCGGCGCTGCGAACCGTAGGGCAGGTTGCCGGCCAGGCCGTCGGCCAGATCGGTCAGCCCCACCTTGTCCAGCCAGTAGCGGGCCTTGTCCACCGCCCGCCGTTCGGCCTGGCGGTAGCGCGGCAGCCCGAAGAGGCCGGCCAGGGAATAGGCCGAGGCCCGCATCAGGCCGTTATGCTGGGCCACGATCAGGTTTTCCAGCACGCTCATGCCCGAAAACAGCCGGATGTTCTGGAAGGTGCGCGCCACCTTGGCATCCTTGGTGATGCGAAAGCCCTCCATGCGTTCCAGCAGGAAGCTGCCGCCCGCCGGCGGCGTCAGGGTCAGGCGGCCCACGCTGGGCTTGTAAAAGCCGGTCAGGCAGTTGAACAGGGTGGTTTTGCCGGCGCCGTTGGGGCCGATGATGGCGGTGATCTCGCGCTGGTGGGCGGTAAAGCTGAGATCGTTCACCGCCAGAAGGCCGCCGAAGCGCATGCTGAGATGCTCGACATTGAGCAGGGGGGCGCGGCTCATGGCGCGGCCTCCACGGGGGCCGGATGATCCGACAGCCGGATGGTGGGCTCGCGGTGCGCCAGCAGGCCGCGCGGCCGCCACAGCATGATCAGCACCATGGCGCCGCCGAAGGCCAGCATGCGGTAAAGCTGCAGATCGCGGAACCATTCCGGCAGCCCCACCAGCAGCACGGCGGCCAGCACGATGCCCACCTGGCTGCCCATGCCGCCCAGCACCACGATGGAGAGGATGATGGCCGATTCGATGAAGGTGAAGCTTTCCGGGCTGATGAAGCCCTGACGGGTGGCGAAGAACGATCCGGCGAAGCCGGCGAACATGGCGCCGATGGCAAAGGCCGAAAGTTTGGTCTTGGTGGGGTTGATGCCCAGGCTGCGGCAGGCGATCTCGTCTTCGCGCAAGGCTTCCCAGGCCCGGCCGATGGGCAGGCGGCGGATGCGCAGGGTGAAGAGGTTGGTGCCCAGGGCCAGGATCAGGATCAGGTAGTAAAGGAAATAGATGCGCTGATCGGGCGAATAGGCCAGGCCGAAAAACTGGGCGAAGGTTTGATGCCCCTCGGGGGCGAAGGCGGAAAAGGGCAGGCCGAAGAAGCTGGGGCGCTTGATGTCGTAAACGCCGTCGGGGCCGCCGGTCAGGCTTTGCCAGTTCAGCAGCACCACGCGGATGATCTCGCCGAAGCCCAGGGTGACGATGGCCAGATAATCGCCGCGCAGGCGCAGCACCGGAAAGCCCAGCACCATGCCGAAGCTGGCGGCCATCAGTCCGGCGATGGGCAGGCACAGCCAGAAGCTGAGGCCGAAGGCCTGCGACAGCAGGGCGTAGGAATAGGCCCCCACGGCATAGAAGGCCACATAGCCCAGATCCAGCAGCCCGGCCAGACCCACCACGATGTTCAGGCCCCAGCCCAGCATGATGTAGATGAGCAGCAGGGTGGCCTTATCCACCAGATTGCGGTCGCCGAGCGGTGTCAGGGGCAGCACCACGGCGAAGCCCACCAGAACCCAGCCCGT
>JAJZGK010000313.1 GCA_021798485.1 Pseudomonadota bacterium | reverse complement strand
GGAAAAGCGCTCGAAACGGCGGAAATCGCCGGTGCCGGCGGCCAGCATCACCAGCGCCGCGGCGGCGATCACCCCCCATTCCCTGGAAATGCCGAGATAATCCAGCGCCAGGCTGATGCCGATGAACTCGGTGACGATGGTCAGGGCGTTCAGCAAAAACAGATCGATCACCGAGAAGGCGCCCCAGAACCGGCCGAAACGTTCCAGGATCAGCCGGGCATGGCCGACCCGGGCAACGGCGCCCAGGCGCAGAACCATCTCCTGGTTGACGTAGAGGACGGGAACCAGCAGCAGCAGGGTCCACATCAGGGCGGTTCCGTAGTTCTGGCCGGCCTGGGTATAGGTGCCGAAGGCGCCGGCGTCGTTGTCGCCGACCATGACGATCAGACCGGGGCCGAGAACGGCCAGCAGGGTCTTGAGGCGCGCCGTCAGGGTTGTGCGCGGCGCGATGTCGCCGTGGCGGATGGTTCCGAACGCGCCCCGGATATGGCCGAGATGGGCATCATCCAGAACGGCGGTGGACGGGCTGGTTTCCAGTTTGTTCAGATGGGTCATGATCGGATCCCCAACGGCAGGGTGTTTCGCGGCAAAGAAGGCGCTAGTGGTGGAAATCTGACGGATGGCACCCGGGCCATTCGTCAGATTTCCACTACAATTCAATAAGTTGGCCCACTAGTCTCGTCATGCCGGTATGGCATCGGCGTCCGGGGGGCTGAGGGGCGTATCCGGCGGCTCTCCGGTGGCGGCGTGATAAAGGGCCGTTTCCGCTTTACGGTAGGCCTTGATGGCGTTGTAAAGGGCACGGCGGCTGCGCGGCGCCTCGGCTTTGCGGATGTCGTCGGTCAGGATGGCGATGTGCTGGCGATGGGCCTCCAGCATGGACTGAAGGCTGAGATCGAAAGCCTGAAAGGCGTTTTGTTCGGTCATGGTCGGAACTCGAAAGCGCTGTGTCCCCAGGACCGGCGGCGGTCATGGCCGCCGCCGGCGCCGGATGTCTCGTCAGTGGAGGAAGCCCCGGGCGCAATCCGCCCTCAGGCCGCTCTCGGCATGCGCGACAGGGGATCGGGATCGGCGGTCTGGCCGAGGAAACGGCAGACAAGCCGTCCGCTATCGGGATCGACGGCCCAGCGGAAGGCGCCGACGGCAGGAGGGGCGTCGCCCCGGGGCGGGGGCGGCGGGAGCATGTCGGAATGATCGGCACGAAGCCGGGCGATACGGGCAAAGGCCTGGATGGCAGCCATGGGCGCCTCCTCTTGATCTGGGGTGACGTGAGAGTCTCCCAGGAGGCGGCGAGGGCCGATCCGGGCGGGCGCCGGCCTTGAGGGCGCCGGCGATCGGATCGCGGAGCGCCTTAGAAGGCTGGGCTGGCCAAGACGGTTCCCCGTGCATCCTGGGCAGGGCCGTCCGTGGTCCTTTCAATCGTCGCGGCGCGACAACTGGAAGGCTCCGCGGACGCTGTGCTAGGTCGCGGGTTCATCTTTATTTCTCATCTGTTATTGTGCGATGCGCTGCGGACGTATCCGCCAATATCGCAGGCCCCAGATATGCTTCACGTCGATGCGCGTCAAGCGGAAAAGCGCCGGTTTGGATCTTTTTGCCGCGAAAATCACCTCGGTCAACCGTTTGGAAAGGCGGGGTGGTTTTTTCAAAAACCTTAACATTTCTGTTGCCGATCCCTTGCCCTTCGGTTTTCTATGACCTTCAGCAAGGGGCCGCCGCCGTTTGCCGGTTTTCAGGATATGAGAGCAAAAAACATGACCCGCCTGTTATCCAAGGTCGGAGTCGGTTGGCAGATCGGGCTGGTCAGCCTGATCGCTCTTCTCGGCTTCTTCGTTATTGGCAGTATCGACAGTTTCATCAGCCATCGCCAGGCGCAGGAACGGGTGGCCATGCAGGCCATCAGCCAGCGCGAAGAGGCGGCGCATGCTCTTTACCACGCGGTGGCCGATGCCCGCCTTCTGGAGGCGCAGTTTCTCTTCACCCATGACCAGTCGCTGGTGGACAAGCATTCCGACGCCGTGAACCGCGCCGCCGACGCCATGCAAACCCTGCAGGCCAAGGTTCTGGAACAGAGCGAGGAAAACGACATGGAGGCCGCTGAGGCCGCCATCGGCGACTATCTGGAAGCCTTCGCCGCCATTATCGAGGCGCGGCAAACCCTGGGGAACGATCCCAGCAGCGGGCTGCGCGCCAGTCTGGCCAAGGCGGCCGATGCCCTGGATCAGGCCCTGTCGCGGGTGCCGGGCGAGGCCGGCGCCCGCCTGTGCGAGGATTTTCTGCGCATGCGCCAGGGCGAAAAGGATTTCGTGGCGGAGCGCGATGCCGGTTCGCTGGATGAGGTGCGCCATCACGCCGAGCGCCTGAAGCAGGACATTGCCGCCCTGGGTCAGCCCGGCCTGGAGAAAAGCCTGTCGGCCGGGCTGGCCGCCTATAAAACCCAGTTCGACAATACCGCCGATCAGATCCGCAAGGTGGATCAGAACCGCGCCACCTTGGACAGTATCGCCGAAACCCGGCTGATGCCGTTTATTTCCAAGGTTTCGGCCGATGTCATGGCCGACAGCGCCCGCCAGACCGCCGCCACCGAGCAGAGCCAGCACCGTCTTAACATGGCCATCCTCATGACCCTGGGCGCCGCCGGTCTGATTACCGTGGCCTTGGGGCTTCTGATCGGGCGGGCCATCGCCCGGCCGGTGGAGGCCATGGCCCACACCATGCACCTGGTGGCCGACGGCAATCTGGCGGTCAGCGTGCCCTGCCGCGAGCGCGGCGACGAGATTGGCGAAATGGCCGCGGCTCTGGAAGTGTTCCGCGAAAACGCTCTGCATATGGAAGGCCTGCGCCGCCAGCAGGAAGA
>JAJZGK010000312.1 GCA_021798485.1 Pseudomonadota bacterium | reverse complement strand
CGCCCTTGCCGCCGCCGCCGCCGGGGCTGACGGTGGCGCAACGGCATTTTTCCATCCCCTTCACCTTTCAATAGACGGGCGAACGCTTTCCCCGCACCATGCGCGCGGGGAGACAACGGCATGACGCGCATTCTCAATCTTCTGTGGTTTTTGCTGGGTGGCGGGCTGCTGGCCCTGGGCTGGCTGCTGGCGGCGGGCCTGATGGCGGTGACCATCGTCGGGCTGCCCTGGGCGCGCTCGGCCCTGGTCATCGCCCGCATGGCCGCCACGCCTTTCGGGGTGGAGGCGGTGGACCGCGATCTCCTGACCGGGCGGAACGATATCGGCACCGGCCCGCTGGGGGTGGTGGGCAATGTGGTGTGGTTCTTTCTGGCCGGGCTGTGGCTGGCCGCCTGCCATGTGGGGCTGGCGGCGGCCTGCGCCCTGTCGGTGGTGGGGCTGCCTTTCGCCCTGGCCCATCTGCGCCTGGCCGATCTTTCCATCTTTCCGGTGGGAAAAACGGTGGTGGACAAGGCCCTGGCCGCCGAACTGCGCCGCCGCGCCGCCGGAGACCGCCTGGACGGCCTGCGCCGCCCGCCGCCGCCCTGGCAACATCGGCTGGGGGCCTGGGTGGCCTGGCTGCTGGTGGGCGTGGTGCTGGCCGGGCTGGCGTTGGCGGCCTGGCGGCAGGGGCATCCGCCGCTTCCCGTTGATGGTCTGCGCATATGAAAAAAGGCGGATAGGATGGAAACGGCTATATTTTTGCCATGATTGGGGGCCGTGATGCGCCCGACTCCGCCGTTCCTTTTCCACGTCACCGGCTGCCGCATGACCGATCTTTCCTCTCCGTCCGCCACCGCCGCCGCACCGCCGCGCACCGGAACCCTGCTGGGTCTTTTAAGAGGCCTGGCGGTGTGGGGGCCGGGGATTCTGGTGATGCTGGCCGACAGCGACGCCGGCAACGTCATCACCGCCGCCCAGGCCGGGGCGCAATGGGGCTATCGTCTGCTGCCGCTGCTGCTGCTGCTGATTCCGGCGCTTTATCTGGTGCAGGATCTGTCGGCGCGTCTGGGCATTCATACCGGCCTGGGGCAGGGTGAACTGATCCGCCGTTATTTCGGCCGGGGCTGGGCCTGGCTGTCGCTGCTCAATCTGGCGGTGGCGGTGACCGGCACCCTGATTACCGAATTCACCGGCATCGCCGGTATCGGCGAGATGTTCGGGGTGCCGCGCGCCGTCAGCCTGGGCCTCGCCACCCTGGCCCTGCTGGCGGTGAGCGCCACCCGCAGCTACCGCCGCATCGAGCGCGCCGCCCTGATCATCGGCCTGTTCGAGCTGGCCTTCTTCGGCGTGGCCTGGTCGGCCCATCCCGATGTGGGGACGGTGCTGCATCAGGTTCTCGATCAGCCCTGGCATGATCACGGCTATCTTTATCTGGCCGCCGCCCTCATCGGCGCGGTGTTCAATCCGTGGATGGTGTTCTATCAGCAGCGGGCGGTGACCGAGAAAGGCCTCTCGCCGCAGGATTACGCCAGCGAGAAATGGGATACCGCCCTGGGCGCGGTGCTGACCCAATGTCTGACCGCCGCCATCCTGGTGGCCGGAGCCGCCGCCCTGTCGGGAACCGGCGGTATCGACAGCGTGGCCCGCATCAGCGATGCCCTGGTGCCCATTCTGGGCGCCGCCATGGCCCGCCCGGTGTTCGCCGCCGGAGTGCTGGGGGCGGCGCTGGTGGCGGCCATCGTCTCCTCGATGTCGCTGGCCTGGAGCCTGGTGGAGCTTTCGGCGCGGCGCGCCTCTGTCTGGTTCCATATTCTTTATGCCGGATGTATTGTCGCGGCGGCGTGTCTGGTGGGGTTCAGCCGCGATCTGATCGCCCTGTCCATCGCGGCGCAGGTGCTGAACGCCTTCCTGCTGCCGCTGGTGCTGGGGTTTTTGGTGATTTTGGCGCGCCGCGCCCTGCCGCAGGCCAGCCGGCCGCGCGGTCCGGGCTTCGCGGTGGCGGTCTTGGCGCTAACGGTGATTTGTGGTGTGGGGCTGGTGGGCGGCCTCTCCGGGCTGTTGCCCCTCAACTGATGACGATATAGAGAGAGCCATGGGCGGAGAGCTGTCTATTTTGGGGGTGGTGCTGCAGGTCTGCATCATCGACCTGTTGCTGAGCGGCGATAACGCCGTGGTCATCGCCCTGGCCTGCCGCAGCCTGCCGCGCCACTATGTGCGCCGGGCCATGCTGATGGGCACCGGCGCCGCCGTACTGCTGCGGGTGGTGCTGACCACCCTGGTGGGCATCCTGATGCAGATCACCGGCCTGAAGCTGATCGGCGGCATCGCCCTGGTGGTGATCGCCATCAAGCTTCTGGTGGCCGAGGAGGAGGACGAGGCGGACGACCTTAAGGTTCCGGCCAACGACCTTATGGGCGCGGTCAGCGTGATCCTGCTGGCCGATCTGGTGATGAGCCTGGATAACGTGGTGGCGCTGTCGGCGGTGGCGCAGGGCAATATGCTGGTGCTGGTGTTCGGCCTGCTGCTCAGCGTGCCGCTGCTGATGTACGGCAGCACCTTCGTCGGCCGCCTGCTGACGGACTATCCCCAGCTGATCCCGGCGGGGGCCGCCCTGTTGGGCTGGGTGGCGGGCGATGTGGCCTGCAGCGATCCGCTGGTGGCCGACTGGATCCATAGCCAGGCCCCGGCCCTGACGGTGACGGTGCCGGCCCTGTCGGCGCTGTTCGTGCTGCTCGATGCCCGTATCATCCGCCGCCAGCGCAAGGAGGCCCCGCATCCGCGCCGCCCGCGCACCCTGCCGCCCGACTTTCAGCTGGGTGTGCCCGACGACGAACTGATCGCCCCGGCGCCCCCGGCGCTCCTCGCCCCGGCTCCCGTCG
>JAJZGK010000311.1 GCA_021798485.1 Pseudomonadota bacterium | reverse complement strand
TCGCGCACCACCGCATCGACCATGTCCTGCACCGCTGGCTCTCAGCCCACGTCGGCCTTGGCGCCCCAGTCATCGCCGCCGTCGTCCTGGCAGGGGGTCGGGCTGCGGCTTTATGCCGCCGGGCCGCCGGACCGCTGGGAGCGCCAGCCGGTTTATGCCGCCGATGCGCAAGGCCGCTGGCTGCAGGCCGAATGGCTGCGCCAGGGGCTGGCGCATCTCGATCCGGCGCCGGTTCCGGGCCTGGAGCGGCTGCGCGCCGCCGAGGATGCGGCCCGCGCCGACCGGCGCGGCCTGTGGGCCGGGGCCGCCATGGCCGCGCATGGGCCCGATCAGGCGGTGGCCTGGCCGCGCCGCTATCAGATCATCGAGGGGCGGGTGATGGGCATTTCCCTGCCGCGCGGCGCGGTGGGGCTGCTGCTGGGCGATGTCAAGGGCCAGGGGCTGATGGTGCGGATCGACCGGCGCCTGCGGCGGCGCTTTTCCGGCGATCCGGCGCTGCTGCGCGGCCGGATGATCCGGGTGCGCGGCCCGGTGCGGGGCGGCGGCCGGGCCGAGATGGATCTGGCCGATCCGGCGCAACTGGAGTTGCTGGACGGCCCCTGGCCGGCCAGAATGAAACGGCACCGCCATGCCGCCGAAAGCCAGCAGGAGTCGCCATGACCCTTTATCCCGCCATCACTCCCAACCGCCAGGGCTGGCTGCCGGTGAGCGACGGCCATCAGCTTTATTGGGAGGAGTCCGGCAATCCCAAGGGCCTGCCGGTGGTGTTCGTGCATGGCGGTCCGGGGGCCGGCTGCGGCCCCATGCACCGCTGCTTCTTCGATCCGCTGTTCTACCGCATCATTCTCTTCGACCAGCGCGGCGCCGGGCGTTCGCTGCCCTATGGCGGGCTGGAGGCCAACACCACGGCGCATCTGGTGGCCGATATGGAGGCTCTGCGCCGTCATCTGGCGGTGGAGCGCTGGCTGCTGTTCGGCGGCTCATGGGGCAGCACCCTGGCCCTGGCCTATGGGGAAAGCCACCCCGAGCGCTGCCTGGGGCTGATTTTGCGCGGCATCTTTCTGTGCCGTCCCGTCGAGGTGGAGTGGTTCCTGCACGGCATGGGGCGGTTTTTCCCCGAGGCGGCGCGGGCTTTTCTCGGCCATCTGCCGCGTGCCGAGCAGGCCGATCCGCTGCCCGCTTATTACCGCCGCCTGACCCACGCCGATGCCGGCGTGCACGGCCCGGCAGCCAAGGCCTGGTGCGACTATGAAACCGCCTGCTCCCGCCTGCTGCCCGATCCGCCGGCGGCGGAAACCGGCATCAATCTGTCCATGGCCCGCATCGAGGCCCATTACATGATCAACGATGGTTTTCTGGCCCCCAACCAGCTGCTGCGCCGCGCAGGTCGCCTGAGCGGGGTGCCCGGCGTGATCGTGCAGGGCCGCTACGATATGGTCTGCCCCATCGCCAGCGCCGACGAGCTGGCGCGGGCCTGGCCGCAGGCCGATTACGAGATCGTTGCGGATGCGGGCCATTCGGCGCTGGAGCCCGGCATCGCCACCGCCCTGGTGGCGGCGACCAACGGCTTCAGGGACAGAACAGGCTGAGCATCTGCCAGGCCAGGCTGGCGGCGGCCAGGGCGGTGATCTCGGCCACATCGTAGGCCGGGGCCACCTCCACCACGTCCATGCCGGCCAGGGCCAGGCCTTTCAGGCGTTTCAGAATGGCCATGGCCTGCCAGGTGAAAAGGCCGCCCACCTCCGGGGTGCCGGTGCCGGGGGCCTGGGCGGCGTCGAGGGCGTCGATATCGAACGACAGGTAAAGGGGCTGCCCGCCGACCACGGCGCGGATGCGCTCGGCCACGGCGGCGGGGCCGCTGTTATGCGCCTCCTCGGCGCTGATGATGTGCACGCCCTGCTCCACCGTCCACTCCCACACCGGGCGCGGCATGGGGGAGCGGATGCCGATCTGCACCATGCGGCGCGGATCCACCAGCCCTTCGCGCAGGGCGTGGTAGAACACCGAGCCATGGCCGTAAATCTGACCGAAATTATCGGGCCAGGTATCGATATGGGCATCGAAATGGATCAGCCCCAGCGGTCCGGTGCGGCGGACCAGGGCGCGCAGCAGCGGCAGGGTGACGGTATGTTCCCCGCCCAGGGTCAGCAGCGGTTTGGCCAGAGCGGCGGCCTGGCGCTCGATCAGGGCCAGGCTTTGCGGAATATCGCCCAGGGCCACGGCGAAATCCCCCAGATCGGCCAGCGGCAGGGCGGCGGGGTCGCCCCAGCCCGAGGGGTTCTGGCCATCGGTCAGCATGGCGCTGGCGCGGCGGATGGCGGCGGGGCCGAACCGGGTGCCGGGGCGGTTGGTGACGCCGATATCCAGGGGAATGCCGGCCACCAGCACCGCCGCCTGGTCCGGCGTGGCGCGGCTGCCGAGAAAACTGGGGGGAATGGCGAAGGTGGGGGTATCCATCACGGGCTCCGGGCGGGCGGGGCGGCTTTTTCGGCCCTGGCGATGGCATCCATCACCGCGTCCTCGCTCAAAAGCTCGGGCAGGGCGATGCCGGCGGGGGCGCCGGGGCCGTAAACCGCGTCGAAGGGAATGGCATAGCGGCCGAATCCGGCCAGATAGGCGGCGATGCCGGCATCGGGGCGGGTCCAATCGGCCTGCATGGCCATGATGTCGCCCTGGTCCAGGCGCCGGGCCACCCGGCCGCGATAGACCACCGTGGCCTTGTTGACCTGGCAGGTGATGCACCATTCGGCGGTCACATCCACGAAGACCAGCCGGCCGGCGGCCACCTGGCGGGCGATGGCGGCGCGGTCGAAGGGATGCCACAAATGGCGGGCGGCGGCGGCATCCCGCGCCGGGGCGGCGGTGGTCAG
>JAJZGK010000310.1 GCA_021798485.1 Pseudomonadota bacterium | reverse complement strand
ACCAACCGGCCAATGAATTGACCGGTTGTATCGTCCCTCGCCGGGCGGCGGCATCCGCCGCCTTGGCCGCTCGCTCAATGCTCGCTGGATACCGGCCAACGAGTCACCTCAATGGTTGGCCGGTATGACACCCGGCCCGCCGTGGGGCGGCGGGCCGGGAACCCCTTAGGCCGCCAGCAGGCCCTTGCCGCGCAGCAGCTCCTGCAGTTCGCCGTTGGCGTACATTTCGCGCACGATGTCGCAGCCGCCGACAAACTCGCCCTTGACGTAAAGCTGGGGCAGGGTCGGCCAGTTGGTGAACTGCTTGACGGCATCGCGCAGCGACGGATCGACCAGAATGTCGATGCCTTTGAACTTCACGCCCAGCTCGCTCAGGATCTGCACCACGGCCGCCGAGAACCCGCACTGGGGGAACATCGGCGTTCCCTTCATGTACAGAACCACGTCGTTTTCGCTGAGGTCCTGCTGGATGCGTTCAAAAACGGGATTGCTCATGGTGATGTCGATCCTTGGTGTGGAAAAGATGACGAGGATATGGCCCTTTTCACCGCCGGTTTCAACTGCCGGCGCGACGGCGCTGGGGCAGGGAATACAGCATCAGGCCGCCCCAGATGCATAAAAAGGTGACGGCATGGGTGCGGGTGAAGTGTTCGCCCAGCAGCCCGACCGCCACCGCCATCTGAATGGTGGGGTTGAGATACTGCATCAGCCCCAGGGTGGACAGCTGCAGGCGCCGGGCGCCGTAGGCGAACAGCACCAGCGGCACGGTGGTGACCGGGCCCGAGACCAGCAGCATCAGGGTGGTGAAGAGATCGCCCTGCATCAGGGCGCCGCCGCTTGGCCGGGTCAGCAGATAAAGGGCGGCGGGCACGGCCAGCAGCAGGGTTTCCACGCACAGTCCGGTCAGGGCCTCCACCGGCACCAGTTTGCGCAAAAGACCGTAGCCGCCGAAGGAGAAGGCCAGCACCAGCACGATCCACGGCACGCCGGAGAGGCCGGTGGCCAGCACCAGCACGCCCAGAAGCACCAGGCCGATGGCGGCCAGCTGGCGGCGGCCCAGCCGTTCCTTCAGCAGCAGGGCGCCCAGGGCCACCGCCACCAGGGGCAGCACGTAATAGCCGATACTGGCATCCAGGGCGTGGCCGTGCCCCACCGACCAGATATAAACCCCCCAGTTGATGGTGATGCACACCGCCGAGCCGGCCAGCCCGGCCAGGCGGCGGCGGTCGGCAAACACCGCCAGCAGATCGGGGCCCTTGCCCAGCCCCAGCACCAGGGCGGTGGTCAGCACCGCGCTCCAGGTGATGCGGTGGGCCAGGATCTCCACGGCGGGCACGGCGGCCAGGGCATGGAAGAAGAGGCCGAACACGCCCCAGCACAGATAGGCCGCCAGGGCGGCCAGGGCCCCTTGGCGGCGGTCGGCGTCGTGCACCGCGGGATCTCCTGGAAGGCGGGCCTGTCAGCCCAGGTCGGGGCGGGTGTCCGGGGTGGCGGTCTGCAGGGCCAGGGCATGCAGATCGCCACCCATCTTGCCCTGCAGGGCGGCATAGACCATCTGGTGCTGGCGCACCTTGCTCAGGCCGCAAAAGGCGGACGAGACCACCAGGGCGGCGTAATGATCGCCGTCGCCGCGCAGGTCCTCGATGGTGACCTCGGCGTCGGGAATGCCCTGACGGATCATGGTGGCGATGACCTCGGCGTCCATGGCCATGATGCGGAACGTCCTTTCAAAATAAAAATGGCGGAAGGAGGGGCCCCCTTCCGCCATGGGCGCAAGCCCTTTGGGCTCAGGCGTTGGCGTCGGGGGCCGACATGAAGCCGGGCAGCCAGCCTTCGTTGGTGGCGGCCAGTTCCTCGACGGAGATGGTGCCGATGCCCTTCAGCGTCAAGTCCCGGCCGCCGGTGCTGCCGATCACCTGGGCGGTGATCTCCTGCTGATGGGCGGCTTCCAGGATCACCGGCACCTGCGAGGCGGGGGCGGTGAGCAGGTAGCGGCCCTGATCCTCGCCGAAGCACCAGGCGTGCGGGGCGATGCCCTTGGGCGGCAGAATCTCGGCGCCGATGCCCGAGGCCATGGCCATTTCGGCCACCGCCACCAGCAGACCGCCATCGGAGATATCGTGCACGGCGCTGACGTTCTGCTCGCCGATCTGGCCGCGCACGAAGTCGCCCTCGCGCTTTTCGCGGTGCAGGGCCACCGGCGGCGGCGCCCCGTCCTCGCGGCCGCACAGCTCGCGCAGATAGAGCGAGGCGCCCAGCCAGCCCTTGGTTTCGCCGATCAGGATGATGCTGTCGCCCTCCTGCTTGAAGGGCAGGCTGGCGGTTTTGCGCACATCCTCGATCAGGCCCACGGCGCCGATGGCCGGGGTGGGCAGAATGGCGGTGCCGTTGGTCTCGTTGTAAAGCGAGACATTGCCCGACACCACCGGGAAGTCGAGGGCGCGGCAGGCTTCGCCCATGCCCTGGATGGCTTCCACGATCTGGCCCATGATCTCGGGCTTTTCCGGATTGCCGAAATTGAGGTTATCGGTCACCGCCAGCGGACGGGCCCCCACCGCCGACAGATTGCGGTAGGCCTCGGCCACGGCCTGGCGGCCGCCCTCGTGCGGGTCGGCCAGACAGTAGCGCGGTGTGCAGTCGGTGGTGATGCCCAGGGCCTTGGGGGTGCCGTGCACCCGCACCACGGCGGCATCGCCGCCGGGGCGCTGCACGGTATCGCCCATGACCATATGGTCGTACTGCTGCCAGATCCAGCGCTTCGAGGCCAGATCGGGGCAGCCCACCAGGGTTTTCAGGGCGGCCAGGGGATCGTGGGCCGGCACTTCGGCGGCATCGATCACCGCGCGCTTGACGCCCGGCACCCAGGGACGGTCGTATTCCGGGC
>JAJZGK010000309.1 GCA_021798485.1 Pseudomonadota bacterium | reverse complement strand
GGCGGCGTTAGCGCCACCTTGACCGATGGCCGGAGCATCGCCGCCGCCCTGGTGGTGGCCGCCGACGGGCGCGGCTCGCCGGTGCGCGCCGGGGCCGGCATCGGCCTGACCAAATGGGACTACGGCCAGACCGCCATCGTTTGCACCGTGGCGCACGAAAAACCGCATGGCGAGGTGGCGCAGGAGCATTTTCTGCTCTCGGGGCCGTTCGCCATTCTGCCGCTGCCGGGCAACCGCTCCTCGGTGGTGTGGACGGAAAAATCGGCCCTGGTGCCCGGCATCATGGCCCAGGACGAGGCGGCCTTCCTGGCCGAGATGCACGAGCGCTTCGGCGATTTCCTTGGGCGTCTCTGCCTGGAAGGGCCGCGGTTCGCCTATCCGCTGTCGCTGCAGTTCGCCAATGCCTATACCGCCCAGCGGCTGGTGCTGGTGGGCGATGCCGCCCACGGCATGCATCCGGTGGCCGGCCAGGGCATGAACATGGGCCTGCGCGACGTGGCCGCCCTGGCCGAGGTGCTGGTGGAGGCCAAGCGTCTGGGCCTCGATCTCGGCAACGGCGCCGTGCTGGAGCGCTATGCCCGCTGGCGCCGCTTCGACAATCTGCTGATGCTGGGTCTGACCGACGTTATGGTGCGGCTGTTCTCCAACGATATCGCCCCGGTGCGGCTGGCCCGCGATCTGGGGCTGGCGGCGGTCAACCGCCTGCCCGGCCTGAAAAAGGTTTTCATGCGCCACGCCATGGGGCTGGTGGGCGAACTGCCCAGGCTGATGCGCGGAGAAGCCTTGTGAGCGCCGAGGCCCGGCCGGCCGCCGAGGCCCGGCTGGCGGCGCAGCTGGCGTTCATCGCCGAGCTGGACCGCATGAAAAGCATCATCCGCCATACGCCGCTGATGGATGCCAGCCGCCGCGAAACCGATGCCGAGCACAGCTGGCACGTGGCGGTGATGGCGCTGCTGCTGGCCGAACACGCCGACGAGCCGGTGGATGCCCTGCGGGTGGCCAAGATGCTGCTGATCCACGATGTGGTGGAGATCGACGCCGGCGATACCTTCATCTACGACGACAAGGGCAATGCCGACAAGGCCGAGCGCGAGGGCCGCGCCGCCGACCGCCTGTTCGGCCTGCTGCCGCCCGACCAGGGCGCCGCCTTTCGCGCCCTGTGGGACGAGTTCGAGGCCAGGGATAGCGCCGATGCCCGCTTCGCCCATGCCATCGACCGTTTTCAGCCCATCATGAACAACCATCTGGCCGGCGGCGGCTCGTGGCAGGCCAACAAGGTGCGGCCGGAAACGGTGCTGCGCCACAGCGAAAGCCGGGTGGCGCCCATTTCGCGCCGCCTGTGGGGCCGCCTGCGCGCCATGATCGAAACCTCCATGGGCCGGGGCGATTTTCCCAAACTGGACTGATTTTTTTAAGGGTCGCGGCGCAAGCCCCGTTCGGCCAGGGCGTTCAGGTAGTCCTGCCACAGGGCGTCGCGGTTTTGCCCCAGGGCGTAGAGGGTGTCCCAGGTATAAAGGCCGCTGTCGTGCAGATCGTCGAAGATCAGTTTCACGGCATAATGGCCCACCGGCTCGATGCCGATGATGCCCACATGGCGGCGCCCGGTCACCAGGGTTTTCTGGCCGGGGCCATGGCCCTGCACCTCGGCGCTGGGGCTTTCCACCCGCAGCAGCTCGGCGGGCAGGGCGAAGCTCTGGCCATCGGGGAAGCGCACATGCAGGATTTTGCCGGCGCGGTCGTAGCGCAGCTCGCTGGGGGCCTCCATGACGGTCAGGCGGAGGTCTGATCGAGGGCGCGGGCCTCCGAGGGCAGCATGATGGGAATGCCGTCGCGGATGGGATAGGCCAGTCCGGCCTTGTCGCTGATCAGTTCCTGGGCGTCGCGGTCATAGCGCAGCGGTCCCTTGGTCAGGGGGCAGACCAGAATTTCCAGCAGCTTGGGATCGACGCCGGCGGCGCGCTCGGACATGGCAGGTTCCTTTATTGTTTGGTGGTGGTGCGGTGGCCGGTGGCTTCGGCCAGGGCCATTTCCAGTAAAGCCAGCAGGGTTTGGCCGCGCTGGGTGGTGTCGGCGGCCTCCAGCATGGCCTGTTTCTCGCGCACGTCGAACGGCAGCACCATGGGCATGGACAGGGCCAGGGCCAGATCGCTGGCCGCCTCGATGGCTTTCCAGTTCAGCTCGATGTTTTTCAGCTTCAGATAGGCCTTCAGCATCGACAGCAGATGGGCGCGGTCCCACTCCGGGTCGGCGGCGGGGGTGAGGTCGTTGCGGAAGGGGGTCCAGTCCACCGCCATGCGCCGGTAGCCGCGCTGGCTGTCCACCTCGCTGGTGATGGCAAAGCGGCACACCCCGGTCAAGGTCAGCAGGATGCGGCCGTCCTCGGTTTCGGAAAAGGCGCTGATGCGCCCGGCGCAGCCGGTTTCAAACAGATCGGGCACGGCCTTGCCGATGCCGCCGCGCCGGCCGTCGCCCGGCTGCACCATGCCGATCAGGCGGCCCCAGCCCAGGGCGTCCTGCACCATGGCCAGATAGCGCGGCTCGAAGATATTGAGGGGCAGACGGCTTTCCGGCAGCAGCAGCACGCCGCTCAAGGGAAACACCGGCAGCAGGGCCGGCAGATCTTCCAGGCGGGGATGGAAAGGCCGCTCCATGATGGCGCACCCCTCGATGGTTCAGGAAAACAGCAGCGAGGACAACCGTTTGCGGGTGGCCACGCTCAAGGGATCGGAATAGCCGATGGCTTCCATCAGCCGCAGCAGCTGTTTGCGGGCGCCGTCCTCGTTCCAGGCGCGATCGCGGCGCACGATCTCCAGCAGATGCTCGATGGCCTGGTCCTTGTGGCCGGCGGCGAAGAGGGCCACGGCCAGATCGTATCGGGCCTGATGA
>JAJZGK010000308.1 GCA_021798485.1 Pseudomonadota bacterium | reverse complement strand
GCGCCATGCCCCACCAGCAGCAGGGCCGCGCTGTGCAGGCCGCTCATGCCTCGAACCTTAAGGACAGGGAAAACTCTTCCAGCTTCGGCATGTCGTACACGGCCAGACCGCTATCGGCGGCGATGGCCTCCAGCACGGCGCGCACCTGTTCGGGTCGCTCGGTGGCCACCACGAACCACATGTTGAGGGCATGCTCGCGGGCGTAATTGTGCGCCACCTCGGGGTGGGCGTTGACCATCTCGGCCACGGCGGCGAAGCGGTCTTCCGGCACCGCCATGGCCGCCAGGGTCAGGCCGCCGCCCATGGCCTCGGCGTTGAACAGCGGCCCGAAGCGGGTCAGCACATTGTCGGCCCGCAGCCGTTGCAGGCGGGCCAGAAGCTCGGCCTCCTCCAGCCCCAGCCGGGCGGCGGCGGCGGCGAAGGGGTGCGGCGACAGGGGAAAACCCTCCTGCAGGCCGTTGATGATGCGCCGGTCGATCCCGTCCATCTCAGGCCGCCTTGCCGTAACGGGCGCCGCATTGCTTGAAGCAGCGGCTGCTGAACAGGATCCGATGCTCGTAGCCGTCCAGATCCAGGCGGCGGGCCAGGGCGGCCACCTGGGCCGTCACCGTGTCGCGGTCGCGGCCATGCACCATGCAAAACAGGGTGTAGGGCCAGCGTCCGGGCCGGCGCGGGCGGCGGTAGCAAAGCCGCACCTCCGGCGCCGTGGCCAGGCGCCGCCCGGCTTCGGCCACCTGGGCCTCGGGGATGTCCCACACCACCATGGCGTTGGCGGTGAAGCCCAGGGGCCGGTGGCGCACCACCACCCCGAAGCGGCGGATGACGCCGCCCTCCTGCAGGGCGGCCAGGCGGGCCAGCACCGTGGCCTCGTCCAGGCCCAGGGCGGCGGCCAGATCGGCGTAGGGGCGTTCGCTCAAGGGCAGGCCCTCGGCCAGGGCGGCCAGCAGGGCGCGGTCGGATGCGGTCAGGTCCATAGCGGAAATCCCAGATCGATGTGGAAATCCTCCAGCAGCGGCAGATCCAGCGGCTCCAGCCCGCTGGCGGCGGCGATGCGCTCCAGCACCCGCGTCACCGCCGGGCGGCTGTCGGCGCAGACCACGAACCACAGATTGAAGGTGTGCTCGCGCTGGTAATTGTGGTTCACCTCGGGCTGATCGCTGACCAGGGCGGCCACCCGGTCCAGATCGGCGGGCGGCACCGCCAGGGCGGCCAGGGTGCTGCAGCCCGCCGTGTGCGGCCGCACCACGGCGCCGATGCGGCTGATCAGGCCCTGGTCGCGCAGGCGGCCCAGGCGGCGGCGCACCTCGTCCTCGGTCACGCCCAGCCGCCGCCCCAGCGCGGCATAGGGCCGGGCGGTCAGCGGGAAGCCGCGCTGAAAATCGTTCAGCAGGCGGCGGTCGGTATCGTCGAGCGGCGGCATGGCCTAAAGCCCGATTTTGTGGGCGCGGTCGCTGAAGAAGATGCCGCTGGGACTGGGCATGGGCAGCTGGCCGACGACTTTGCGGCTGGCGGTGTCGAAGATCAGCACCTTGTTGTCGTCGCGGGCGCTGACCCACACCTGATCGCCGCGCGGCGTGAACTCCATGTGCAGGATGGCGCGGCCGGGATGCAGGGTATCGATCACGGTATCGCTTTCCAGATCGATGACCTGCAGGGTGCCGTTGTCGGGGAAGGCGAAGTTGACCCACACCTGGCGGTGATCGGGGCGGGCGATGACGAACACCGGCTGCCCGGCCACCGGAATGCGGGCCTTTTCCGTCCAGGTGTCGGTATCGATCACCAGCACCTCGTGGTGGCCCACGGCGGGCACCAGGATCTGGCGCCCGGCCTGGGCCCAGCCGCGCAGATGCGGCATCTTGTAGACCGGCAGCGGCGGATGGCCCTCGCCGTAATGATCCAGGATGCGGCGCACCCCCCGTTCCGGATGCCACATGTCCAGGAGATCGAGGCCGTCCTCGCCGAACAGGCCGGCGATGTAGTAGTGGCCGTCCGGGGTGATCAGACCGTCGTAGGGTTCGCGGCCCACATCGGTGAAGCGGGTCACCTTGGGGTGGCGCGGATCGGTGAGATCGGCCAGCCAGATCTCGCCGGTGTCGAACAGCGAGAAAACAAAGCGCTGGCCCGGCGCATCGGCCAGCCCCACCACCCGGCTGTGCGTGACCAGAGACGACAGCGGCGCCAGGGTGTCGGCGTCGAAGAAGCGCACGCCGCCGGGCTTGTAGTTCTGCACGGCGATGATGCGGCCATCCTCGGAAATGGACAGGCCGATGCTGTTGCCCGCCTGCAGGATCCGCTTGACGATGCGGCCCCGCAGCAGATCCACCTTGGTCAGGCCGCCGTCGCGCCCGGCCACATAGGCGTAGCGTTCGTCGTGGGAATAGACCGCCGAGGCATGGCTGAGGTCGCCCAGGCCGTCCACCATGGCCAGGGCGCGGCGGTGATCGTTGTCCACCACCATCACCTGTCCGCTGGCGCGGCCGATGACGATGCCGAGAGCGCCGGTGCCGCGCAGGCCCGGACCGCCGCTGTCGGCGGGGGTGCCGGCGCAGGCGGTCAGCAGCAGCAGCGCGGCGGTCAGGCCGCCCCGTAAAAACGCATGTTTATTCATCTTTTCCTCCCCGCCGCAGATAGCCCACCAGCCAGCGGGCCTCCTCTTCCGACAGAAACGGCCGCCAGGGCGGCATGGGGGTGCCGGGGCGGCCGTCGAGAATGGTTTTGACCAGGGTGTCGTCATCCAGGCCGGCGATATCGGCGGGCAGCAGCGAGCTGCCCAGCCCGCCCTTCAGCCGCATGCCGTGGCAGGCGCCGCAATCCTGGCGCAAAAGATGCACCAGCTCGGCCTGCCGGGCCGGGCCGGGCGGCGCGGCGGGAGCCGATGCCGCCGGCGCGGCGCAAGCGG
>JAJZGK010000307.1 GCA_021798485.1 Pseudomonadota bacterium | reverse complement strand
GAACAAGGGCCGCCTGGGGGAAAGCACCGCCACCATGGCCGATACCCTGCGCAGCCAGGTTCTGCCCGAACATCCCACCCTGGTGCTATGGGAAGCCGGCACGGTGGAAAGCGTGACCGGCGCCGATCCGCAGCAGATGGCCGAAGACATGCTGAAGGGGCTGGATCGCCTGCGCGCCGCCCAGGCCGACGTGATTCTGATCGACATGCAATATTCCCCGGCCGCCGCCGCGGTGATCGATTTCTCGCCCTATCTGGAAGCCCTGCATATCGTGGCGGAAAGCGCCGAGGTGCCCATGTTCGACCGTTTCGCCGCCATGCGCGCCTGGACCGAGGAAAATCAGATCGATCTCGATGCCGCCAGCGGCGACCATCACCGCGCCCAGGCCGCGCGCGCCGAGGATTGCGTGGCCGCCGGTCTGGCCGCCCTCATCACCCGCGCCACCCAGATGCCCAGCCCGGACCACAAGCCATGACCGCCCCCCTTCTGGCCCGCGTGGCCGCCAAACTGGCGGCGCGCCAGCCGCTTTTGATCGTCGCCTTCGGCTCCTCCACCACCGAAGGGGTGGGAGCCAGCGGCCCCGAACGCTCCTATCCCAGCCTGCTGCCGGGGGAACTGGCGCGGCTGGCCCCCGATCAGCCGCCGGCCCGGGTGCTGAACCGCGGCGTGGGTGGCGAGGCCATCGACGAAATGCGCGCCCGCCTGCAGCGCGACGTGCTGGAGGAAGATCCCGATCTGGTGATCTGGCAGATGGGCACCAATGCCGCCATGCGGCGCATGGACCCCGATTATTTTGCCGACAGCGCCGCCCAGGGCATCGCCCAGCTGCTGGCCGCCGGCCCCGATCTACTGCTGATGGAGCCGCAGGGCGGCCCCGCCATGCGCACCGTGCGCCACAGCCCGGCCTACCGCAACGCCGTGCGCGCCCTGGGCCGCCGCTTCGGCGTGCCGGTGCTGCGCCGCTACGACCTGATGCACCGCTGGGGCCGCCGCTACGACGCCCCCCTGGTCATCGAGGACGGCCTGCATATGACCGATCTCGGCTATGCCCTGCTGGCCCAGGCCACCGCCCGGGCCATTCTGCGCTTCGCCAGGGCGGGGGATTAACCCCCGCACACCGCGCGGAAGCATTCGGCCAGGCGGGGCGCCACCGCCTGACGGGAATAACGCTCCTCGACGCGGGCGCGGTTTTTCCGCCCCATGGCGGCGCGCAAGGCCGGATCGGCGCGCAGGCGGCGCAGGGCCTGGCGCCAGCCCTCGGCATCGCTGGGCAGGAAGCCGGTTTCGCCGTCCACCACCACCTCGCAGTTCATGCCTACCGGCGAAGCCACCACCGGCAGCCCCGCCGCCATGTATTGCAGCAGTTTATAGGCGCACTTGCCCCGGCTCCACAGGCTGTCGGTCAGCGGCATGATGCCCACGTCGAAACCGGCGATGGTGTCGGCCTCGCCCGCTTCCGTCCAGTCGAGATAGGTGGCCGGGCAATCTTGCAGCCGCTCGGCCACCGCCCCCACCACCGTCAGCGCGATTTCACCCGCCGCCGCCATCTCGCCCAGCACCGGGGCGATGGTGCGCAGATGCTCCATGGAACTGGGCGAGCCGACCCAGCCCACCACCAGCGGCGCCGTCGCCGCGGGCGGCCGCGCCGCCGGATGATAGCGGCCGGGATCCAGGGTGGTGGGAATCCGCACCACCCGCCCGGCCCCCGCCGCCCGCGCCCACTCGGCCAGAAAGTCGTTGCCCACCACCGTCGCCGCCGCGCCGGCCACCACCCGTTCCAGTTTGCGCTCCAGCAGGGCGCGCACCGGCGCCAGGCGGTGCCGGCCGTAGCGCAGGTGCCAGGCATCGTCGAAATCCACCACATAGGGGCAGCCGCGCAGAAACAAACGCTCGATCCAGGCGGGCAGCCAGGGAAAGGCCTCCTTTTCCAGCCAGACGGCATCGAAGCGCCGGGCCCCGAGCAGCACCCGGGCGCGGCGCAGATAAAACCGCGCCAGGGCGCCCAGGCCGGCCTTTTCCCCGGCATAAAGCCGCTCCAGATAGGCATCGTCGAAAAACGGGCTGGCGGTCACCCGCACGCCGTGCCGCTCCAGATCGGGCAGAAGATCCAGAAAGCGCAGGCGGCTGCTGGCGCCCTTGCGGTCGTAGCGCGACAGCAGCAACACCCGTTTGGCGGCAAGAGCCATCGATTCCCCCCTATTTTTCCAGCCAGGCCAGATACATCAGCACCGTCCACAGGGCGTTCTGGTGCGCCCCCTGCCCGGCCAGATGGCGCTGCCAGGCAAACAGCACCGGCGCCGCCTTCAGCCCCGCCCCTTCCAGCACGGCGGGGCGCAGCAGTTCCTCGGCCCAGCCGCGCAGATCGGCCTTCAGCCAGTCGCCGATAGGCACGGCGAAGCCCATTTTCGGGCGGTCGATCAGGGCGCGCGGCACATGGCGGTACAGCACCTGGCGCAACAGCCATTTAGCCTCGCCGCCGCGCAGTTTCAGGTGTTGGGGCAGCCCCCAGGCCTGTTCCACCAGGCGATGATCCAGCAGCGGCACCCGGGCCTCCAGCGACACCGCCATGCTGGCGCGGTCCAGCTTCACCAGGATGTCGTCGGGCAGATAGAGCGCCATGTCCAGCAACTGCATGCGGTCCAAGGCATTGGGAAAGCGGCGGATCAGATCGGCATCGAGGCTGAGATCGCCGCCATCGCCCACACCATCGGCCATCAGGGCGGCGGGATCGTGCCACTGGCCCACGATGCGGCGGTAGGGCCGCGCCGGATCGGCGGCCAGCAGCGCCGCCAGCTTATGCAGCTTGTCGCCCAGCTGGCGCGGCCGCCGGGCGGCGGGCAGCAGGTGGCCCAAGCGGTCCCAGGCGGCGGGCGAGAGCGCCCCCAGCCCGGCCGAGGCCAGGG
>JAJZGK010000306.1 GCA_021798485.1 Pseudomonadota bacterium | reverse complement strand
GGGGAAACGAGGAAGTCATAGGGGGGGAAACCCTGTACGGCATATGGAGCAAAGGCATTTTCTTTCCACTGGGCAAGCTGGACGAACTGGTCTGACCCGCGACGCCATTCTGCGCCTGCTGGCCGAACGGCCGCACCGGCACGACCGTTCCGACGTTGCCACCGCCCGCCTTCTGGCCCCCGAGGCCGCCGACCGCCCCGCCGACCAGGAGCCGCAGCGGCACCAGGCGCTGACAGCGGCGGCGGTGCTGGTGCCCCTGGTGCTGCGCGAGGATGGCCCCTTCGTGCTGCTGACCCAACGGACCGCCCATCTGGCCCACCATGCCGGGCAGATCAGCTTTCCCGGCGGCCGCATGGAAGCCGAGGACGACAATCCCATCGCCACCGCCCTGCGGGAAACCGAGGAGGAGATCGGCCTGGACCGCCGCCATGTGGAGGTGGCGGGCGATCTCGATCCTTACGTCACCATCACCGGATTCCGGGTGATCCCGGTGGTGGGGCTGATCAGCCCGCCCTTCAGCCTGACCCCCGACAGCTTCGAGGTGGCCGAGATTTTCGAGGTGCCGCTGCCCTTCCTGCTGGACCGGCGCAACCATCAGCGCCACCACCGCCTGACGGCGGACGGCCAGAAACGCTACTACTACGCCATTCCCTACCAGGAGCGTTACATCTGGGGCGCCACCGCCGCCATGCTGGTCAATCTGGCCGAAATCCTGCACCCCGGCGGCCATGACTGAGCTGAACAGCCGCCCTCCGCTCCTGCCCCGCGATGAACCGGTGGGGCAGCTGCCGCCCCAGCCCTGGATGACGGCGCCGGAAACCCGCGCCGTCATCGCCGCCCTGACCGCCGATGACGCCGAGGTGCGCTTCGCCGGCGGCTGCGTGCGCGACTCGGTGCTGGGCCGGCCCATCAACGATATCGATATCGCCACCCTGGACCCGCCAGCCACGGTGATGGCGCTGCTGGAGCGGGCCGGAATCCGCGCCATCCCCACCGGCCTGGCGCATGGCACCGTGACCGCCGTGATCGGCCATGCCCATTACGAGATCACCACCCTGCGCCGCGATGTGGAAAGCTTCGGCCGCCACGCCCGCGTGGAATTCACCGATGACTGGGCCGCCGACGCCGCCCGGCGCGATCTGACCATCAACGCCCTGTTCGCCCGACCCGACGGCATGATCTTCGATCCGTTCGACGGTCTGGCCGATCTCGGCGCCAGGCGGGTGCGCTTCGTGGGCAATGCCCGCCAGCGCATCGAGGAGGACCTGCTGCGCCTGCTGCGCTTCTTCCGCTTCAACGCCTATTACGGCAAGCCCCCCGCCGATCTCGACGCCCTGCTGGCCTGCCGGGCCTTGGCGCCCCGCCTGTCCGAGCTGTCGGGCGAGCGCATCCACGGCGAACTGGTCAAACTGCTGCTGGCCCCCGATCCCGCCGCCACCCTGCTGCTGATGCGCGGCGAACAGGTTTTGCCGCATCTGTTGCCGGAAGCCCGCGAGTTCGGCCGCCTGCGCCTGCTGGTGTTTCTGGAAACCCGCGCCCTGGCCCGGCCCCACATCGCCCCCGATGCCCTGCGCCGTCTGGCCGCCGTGCTGTCCACCGACCGGGCCGGGGCCCAGGCCCTGGCCGAACGGCTGCGGCTGTCGGCGGCGGATGGCCGCCGCCTGATCGCCCTGGCCGCCCCCGCCCAGCGCCCCGCCCCGGATATGGACGATGCCGCCGCCCGCCGCCTGCTGCACCGCATCGGCGCCGGGCTCTTCCGCGATCTGGTGCTGATTTCCTGGGCCGAACGCAAGGCGCTGCAGGCCCGCACCGCCGCCGCCGAAACCGGCCGCTGGCAGCATCTGCTGGATCTGGCCGATCTCTGGAAGCCGCTCAGCCTGCCGGTGCGCGGCGAGGATGCCCTGGCCCTGGGCCTGGCACGCGGCCCGGCCGTGGGCCAGGCGCTGGCCGAGGTGGAACGCTGGTGGGAGGCGGGCGACTATCAGGCCGGGCGCGAGGCCTGCCTGCGGCGCCTGGCCGCCCTCTGCGCGAAGGAGACACCATGAAAAGCCTGTGCGTGTTCTGCGGTTCCTCGCCCGGCGCCGATCCGGCTTTCGCCGCGGCGGCGCGGGCCCTGGGGCGGCAGTTGGCCGAGCGTGGCCTGGGGCTGGTCTACGGCGGCGGCCGGGTAGGCCTGATGGGACAGGTGGCCGACGCCTGCCTGACCGCCGGCGGCACCGTGACCGGCATCATCCCCCGCCACTTGCACGACAAGGAAGTGGGCCACCACGGCCTTTCCACGCTGCATGTGGTGGACAGCATGCACGCGCGCAAGGCCATGATGGCCCGCCTGGCCGACGGCTTCCTGGTGCTGCCCGGCGGCATCGGCACCCTGGAGGAATTTTTCGAGATCTGGACCTGGGGCCAGCTCGGCCTGCACGGCAAACCGTTCGGCGTGCTGAATATCCAGGGCTATTACGACGGCCTGTTCACCTTTCTCGACAACATGACCGGCCAGGGCTTCCTGAGGGCCACGCACCGCGCCATGGTACGGGTGAACGACGACATCCCCGCCCTGCTCGACGCCCTGGCGGCATGGCGGGCCGCACCCCAGGAAAAATGGCTGGACCCCAGCGAAACATGACGGAGGTTGCATGACCCACTCTCTGATTCGGGGCCTGTCCGCCCCTCACGCGCCGGGCGCTGGCGTTGGTTCTTATATGTCCCTCAAGCGCCGGGCGCTGGCGTTCCGCCAGCTTGGCTTATCCTCACTTACCCTCCGATGCCCAAAGGGCATCTCCGGCCGTTCCGGCGCGCTCAACGCGCTAGTCACCGGCTGCGCCGGTTCCATTCGGACTATATTTCTCCCTCAGGCGCCGGGCGCTGGCGTCCCGCCAGCTTGGCTATCCTCGCTTATGCCTGCGCT
>JAJZGK010000074.1 GCA_021798485.1 Pseudomonadota bacterium | reverse complement strand
GGCCTCGGCGGCCACCGCGTCCAGCGGCAAGCCGGTGGCGGCGGCCACGGCGGCGGCCACCGCCCCCTCCACGAAGGGGGCGGCCACCAGGCGCGCGCGGGCCTTCAAATCCGGTTCCACCATGTCCAGCGCCATGTCGGCCGACAGCAGGGCGCTGCCCAGATCCACCAGCACCAGGGTGCCGGCCGCCGTATCCAGGGCGGCCAGCCGCTCCTGCACCAGCAGGGGATCGGTGCCGAGATCGCCATGATCCGGACCGCAGCCGGCGGCGCAGTCCAGCACCACGGCGCCGCCGGTCATCTGAGCGGCCAGGGCCGCCGTGGCCCGGGCCAGGGCCTGGGAGTGGGAGACCAGCAGCAGGGCGACGCGGGGCGGGGTCATGATCTTAACCCGCCGGTTCGGCCAACCGCCGCAACAGCAGATGCGACGAGGTGGCGCCGGGATCCTGGTGGCCGATGCTGCGTTCGCCAAGATAGCTGGCCCGCCCTTTGCGCGCCTGCAGGGGAATGGTGGCGACCATGCCCTGCGCGGCGGCGGCGGCGGCGGCGGCCAGGGCCTGTTCCAGCGGCTGCGCGGCGGCGGCCTTCAGGGCCTCCAGGGCGGGCGCCAGGGCGTCCACCATGGTCTTTTCGCCGGGCTGGGCCTTGCCGCGCGCCATCAGGCCTGTTAATCCGGCTTCGAAACACTCCGTCCATTCCGCCAGGGTCAGGCTGGTCTTGCCGGTGGCCTTGGTGGAGGCCTGCAGAAAGAAGGTGCCGTAAAGCGGGCCGGAGGCGCCGCCCACGGTGCTGATCAGGGTCATGGCCACGGTTTTCAGCAGGCTGCCCACATCGGCGGGCGGCGCCGCCCTCAGCTTGTCGCGCACGGCGGCGAAGCCGCGCGCCATGTTGACGCCATGGTCGCTGTCACCGATCGGGGTATCAAGTTCGGTGAGCATGGTTTTCGCCTGCTCCAGGTCATCGGCGGCCTGCAGCAGCCAAGTGGTCATGCGGTCGGTGGAAAGTGCGGCCATGGCGTCCTCCTGTAATTCTTATTTATTTCGGATCCGTTTTATTCAGGCGCCCCAGCGCAGGCTGGGGGTGAGCACCGGGGCATCCCAGCAGGTCAGCATTTCCTCATCCATTTTCAGCAAGGTGATGGAGGTGCCGGCCATGTCCAGGCTGGTGATGTAGCTGCCCACCAGAGTGCGCACCACTTTCAGGCCGTGCTTGCGGGCGATCTCGGCGGCCTTGCGGTAGATGATGTAAAGCTCCACCGTTGGGGTGGCGCCCATGCCGTTGACGAACATCAGCACCGGATCGCCGCTCTTGAAGGGCAGATCGGCCAGCACCGGCTCCATCAGCATCTCGGTGATGCGGTCGGCGGTTTCCAGTTTCACCCGGTGGCGGCCCGGCTCGCCGTGAATGCCGATGCCGATTTCCATCTCGTCGGCGGCCAGTTCGAACGAGGGTTTGCCCACATGCGGCACGGTGCAGGCGGCCAGAGCCATGCCCATGGAGCGGCCCTGGGCGTTAACCCGGCGGCACATCTCGGCCACCGTCGTCAGCGGCGCCTTGCGTTCGGCCAGGCCGCCGCAGATCTTTTCCGCCAGCACCGTGGTGCCGACACCGCGCCGTCCCGCCGTCCAGGTGCTGTCTTCCACGGCCACGTCGTCGTCGATGATCACGCTTTCCACGTCGATGCCGTCGGCCCGGGCCAGATCGGCGGCCATTTCGAAATTCAGAACGTCACCGGTATAATTCTTGACGATATGCAGCACCCCGGCGCCGCCGTTCACCGCCTTCGAGGCTTCGAACATCTGGTCGGGGGTGGGCGAGGTGAACACCGCGCCGGGACAGGCGGCATCCAGCATGCCGCGGCCGACGAACCCGCCATGCATGGGTTCATGCCCCGAGCCGCCGCCGGACACCAGGGCCACCTTGCCGGCAACGGGGGCATCGGCGCGCATGATGAAATCGGGGGCGCGGCACACCTTGATCAGGCCGGCATGGGCGGCTTCCATACCGTCCAAAGCCTCGGCGACGACGGCCTCGGGAGCATTGATCAGCTTTTTCATGGATCTCCTCCTCAATGACGTGAAAGCCCCGGCCGGACAGGCGGTCCGGCCCGTGCGGGCCTTGAACGGCTGCGGAACATGCAAGAACATGCAGTGGGTCATGAACGCATCGGATGGCCGCTTCTGCGGGCGGCTTCACTCTTTAAACAGATGATACGCCGTATTAAGTATATTGTTTAGTATTAAAGTCGCGGGCGCAGTGGGCCGCCCCGGCAAGGGAGCGGAATGATGCGAGCACGGCGGTTCCCGCCCTCCGATCACTGCGACGGCAGGCGCTTTTTCAATCCCGATGGCCAGGCCGATCATGGCCTGGGCGATCTGCTGCGCTGGCAGCTGTCGCGGCGGCCTCAGCCCTGGTCCCGCGTTGCCGCGGTTGCGGCACCGGCACCGGCACCGGCGGCCGGGGTCGACGACGGCATGACGGTGACCTATCTCGGCCAGGCCAGCTTTCTGATCCAATGCCCCGGTCTCAATCTTCTGACCGATCCCATCTTCTCGCGCCGGGCCAGCCCGCTGTCGTGGCTGGGGCCGGAACGGGTGCGCCCGCCGGCCCTGACCCTGGACCAGCTGCCGCCGATCCAGGCGGTGCTGCTCAGCCACAATCATTATGATCATATGGATCTGCCCAGCCTGCGCCAGCTGCGGCGGCGCTGGGCGCCCGTCATCGTTACCGGGCTTGGCAACGGCGCCGCCCTGGCCGCCCGGGGCATCCCGGACGCCATCGAGCTGGACTGGTGGCAAAGCTGGGCCCTGGGCGGCGGCGCCACCGTGCATTTCGTGCCGGCCCGCCACTGGTCCAAGCGCGGCCTGTTCGATCGCCGCGCCACCCTGTGGGGCGGCCATGTGCTGGAAACGGCGGCGGGCCGGCTGTTTTTTGCCGGCGATACCGGCTATGGCGGCCATTTCGCCGCCATCCGCCAGCGGCTGGGGCCGCCCGATCTGGCCCTGCTGCCCATCGGCGCCTATGCGCCGCGCTGGTTCATGGCGGCGCAGCATATGGATCCGGAAGATGCGGTGCGGGCCCATCTCGATCTGGGGGCCGGTCTCAGCGTGGCCATGCATTTCGCCACCTTCCCGTTGACCGACGAGGGCATCGACGAACCGGCCCGTCGCCTGGAGGAGGAACGCCGTCGTTTCGGTGTCGCCGCCGAAGGCTTCCGGGTTCCGGCGTTCGGCCAGCCGGTCAGCTGGCGTCGGGCCCCTGTATCAGGGCCGCCAGGGCCGGAGGGGACAGCACGCGCAGCGAGCCCCGGCCCAGACGCAGCCAGCCCGCCTGCTCCCAGGCCCGCAGGGTGCGGCTGACGGTATAAAGGGTGGTGCCGCACAGTTCGGCCAGATCCTGGCGCGTCAGCGGCAGCGGGAGGTCGGCGGGCTGGCGCAGCAAGGCCTTGGCCAGCCGCTGTTCCACCCGGACCGTGGCCAGATCCAGCAGGCGGCTTTCCGCCTCGCGCAGGCGCCGGCCCAGCAGGGCCAGCAGTCTTAAGGCCAGATGCGGCGTGGCCAGCAGGGTTTGGCGCATCCGTTCCGTTTCCCACCACAGGGCGCGGCAGGCGGTCAGGGCTTCGGCGGTGCCGGGATAGCTGTGATCGTCCATCAGCCCGGCCCAGCCGAAAATATCGCCGGCGGCGATCAGCCGTGCCGCCCCCTGTTCCCCGGCCGGGGTGATCTGGCCAAGCTTGAGATGGCCCTCCAGCAGCAGAAAGCAGCGGGCGGCGGCATCGCCGGCATGAAAAAAAGACTCAGTGCGCTGAATGGTCTTTTCGTGGGCATGCCCCAGCAGCAGCGTCATATCGCAGCCTGTGATCCCCTGAAAGAGCGGCATTTGGCGAAGAAAGGGAAGGGGATTCATTTCCGACAAATATACTATGTTATTTGCGCCAGCGCAAAGACCGATCGCCGGGACCGGCGCAGCATGCCCTTCAACAGCAACCGTTCACGCGAAGGGAACAGGCCATGACCAGCAGAACCGAAATTTTCCGTCAGCATCATACCGAGGTGCGGGCCTTGAGCGAGCGCATCGGGCGTTTTCTCGATGTGGCCGCCGTGACCCGCGACGCCACGCCGGTGGCGGCGGTGGTGCGGGAATTGTTCGGCAAGTTCGGGGTGCATCTGGCGATCGAGGACGCCACCCTCTATCCGCGCATGCTGACGCACCGCGACGGCGTGGTGCGGGATGCCGCCAGCCGCTTCCAGGCTGAGATGGGGGGCTTGAAAGAGACCTTCGACGCCTATCGCCACCGCTGGCCCGGCCCCAGCGTCATCTCCCGCGATCCGGCGGCCTTCGTGGCCGAGACCAGGGCGATTCTGGCCAGCCTCGACCGCCGCATCGCCCATGAGGACCGCCACCTCTACGATCTGTTCGACCGCGCCTCCTGACCGGGCGGCGCATGCGAAAAAGGCTTCGCAACCGGGGTTGCGAAGCCTTTTTCAATTTGGTGGAGCCAAGGAGGATCGAACTCCTGACCTCTACAATGCCATTGTAGCGCTCTCCCAGCTGAGCTATGGCCCCGAATTCTGGGCCGCGCCGGTGGCGCGGTGGAGCCGGAACATATGGAGTTTGCGGGCGGGATGCAAGCAAAAAAATCACCGCTCACCGCCCGCCGTTTTCCGCTCCGGCCGGGCTTTCTCAGCCCTCGTCCTCCAGGCCGTCGTCCAGATGCTCCATGACCTCGGCCATGTCGTCATCGTCCTCGCCCAGGTCGGAGGCGTCCTCGATCAGGCCGCTGTCGTCGTCCTCGGCGCCTTCCATGGTGTCGAGCTCGGCCTCATCCTCCTCGGCGGGTTCGGCCTCCTCGGGCTCGCGCACGGGATTGATCGCGGCTTCCTTGGCCTTGGCGGCCTGCGAGGCCGCCGACTGGCGGCGCGGCTTGAAGACGACCTCGGGTTCCACCGTCGCGCCGCATTTCGGACAAATAAGGGGCGTGCGCTGCATATCGTAGAAGCGGGTCCCACAGCTTTGGCAGGTGCGCTTAGCACCCCATTCCGGTTTCGCCAACTCCGTCCTCCTTCTGTACAGCGCGGCAGTTTCAATGATTGTTGGGGCCATTTGCCATGAGAGGCAAGCCGTGTCAAAACGAAAAATGTGGTGCACTGCGATAAGCGTGGGCTGAAGGCTACCGCCGCCGGGCGGGCTGTGTTATGCAGCAGGGGTCTGTTTTTCCCGTTTTGCCGCGAAAGCCCTGCCGTCATGTCCCAGTCCAAGCCTCTTTCCTCTTCCGCCGTTCAGGGCCTTTCGGGCCGGGTGCGGGTGCCCGGCGACAAGTCGGTCTCGCACCGGGCGCTGATGTTCGGCGCCCTGGCCCTGGGGCGCAGCACGGTGGAAGGCCTGCTGGAGGGCGAGGACGTGCTGCGCACCGCCGAGGCCATGCGGCGCTTAGGCGCCGAGGTCACCCGGCTGGCGGACGGCACCTGGGAGCTTTACGGGCGCGGCGTCGGCGGCCTGGCCGAACCCGACGACGTGCTGGACATGGGCAATGCCGGCACCGGCGCCCGCCTGCTGATGGGCCTGGTGGCCAGCCATCCCTTCACCACCGTTTTCACCGGCGATGCCTCGCTGCGCTCGCGGCCCATGCGCCGGGTGTCCGAGCCTCTGAGCCGCATGGGCGCCGGATTCGTCGGCCGTTCCGGCGGGCGTCTGCCCATGGCGGTGATCGGCGCCGTTTCGCCGCTGCCCATCACCTACGAGTTGCCCATGCCCTCGGCCCAGGTCAAGTCGGCGGTGCTGCTGGCCGGCCTCAACACGCCCGGCATCACCACGGTGATCGAGCGCGAGGCCACCCGCGATCATACCGAACTGATGCTGCGCGGCTTCGGCGCCGAGCTTACGGTGGAGCCCCTGGACGGAGGCGGCCGGGCCATCAGCCTCAAGGGTCAGCCCGAGCTGACGGGCCGCGCCGTCAAGGTGCCGGCCGATCCGTCCTCGGCGGCGTTTCCGGTGGTGGCGGCGCTGCTGGTGCCCCAGTCCCACATCACCGTGACCGGCGTGGGCACCAATCCGCTGCGCTGCGGCCTGTTTGAAACCCTGCGCGAGATGGGCGCCGATATCCGTCTGGTCAATGCCCGCGACGAAGCCGGCGAGCCGGTGGCCGATCTCGAGGTGCGCTGCTCGGCCCTGAAAGGCGTGGATGTGCCGCCCGAACGGGCGCCGTCGATGATCGATGAATATCCCATCCTGGCGGTGGCGGCGGCATTCGCCAGCGGCACCACCCGCATGCGCGGCCTGGCCGAGCTGCGCGTCAAGGAAAGCGACCGTCTGGCCGCCGTGGCCCGTGGCCTGGAGGCCTGCGGCGTGACCCTGGAGGTGGAGGGCGACGATCTGATCGTGCACGGCAACGGCCAGGCTCCGCGCGGCGGCGCCGTCATCGCCGTCAATCTCGATCACCGTATCGCCATGTCGTTCCTGGTGATGGGCATGGCGTCGCGGGAACCGGTGCGGGTGGATGATGCCGCCGCCATCGAAACCAGCTTCCCCGGCTTCACCCCCCTGATGAACAGCCTCGGCGCCAGGATCGAATGACCGGCAGAGCCGATCCCCCCGCCGCCTGAGGGGGAAAACAAAATCAGCGGGATCGCTTCGACGATCCCGCTGGACGACAGCTTGACGGGTCTTCTCCCGGTGTCCTAGAGTCCCTATCTATGGATCCTTGCAAGGGCCGCGGCCTATGGCCGCGCTCGGATCGACCGTATTTTTAAAGGTGACCTGACGATGATCGCTGTGACCGATAGCTCTTTCGAAGCCGATGTGCTGAACGCCCCCGGCCCCGTTCTGGTGGATTTCTGGGCCGAATGGTGCGGCCCCTGCCGCCAGATCGCCCCCGCCCTGGAGGATTTGTCGAAAGATCTGGCCGACAAGGTCACCGTCGCCAAGCTCAATATCGACGAGAATCCGGCCACTCCCGGCAAGTTCGGCGTGCGCGGCATTCCCACCCTGATTTTGTTCAAGAACGGCCAGGTGGCCGCCACCAAGATCGGCGCCCTGCCCAAGAGCAAGCTCTACGAATGGGTGGAATCCAGCCTGTAAAGGTCTCGGCGTTCCGGCTGAAGCCCCGCCGCCCCTCCGGCGGCGGGGTTTTGTTTTTAGAACGTAATGAAGGGGGCGGGATGCGGGTGCGATCCTTGATGCTGCTGGCGGCCCTGGCGCTGGCGGGCTGTTCCGATGTCAACGGCCCCTACCCCGATGATCTGGCGCGCTTCGACGCCGCGCCCAGCTGCTGTACCGGCTATGCCGATTTTCCCTATCGCCCCTTGCGGCTGGGCAGCGAACAGGATGTGTCTCTGAGCGCCGATTCGCCGGCTTTCGTCTTTCCCACTGGAAAAAGCTATTTCACCGCCCTGAAAATTCCCGAGGGCAGCCCGCCTTTCTATCTGCATGTCGTCAGCTGGGCCGAGGCGCACCGGGTGTTTTATCCCAGTGTTCTGGTGCTGGACGGGCTGTTCCGTCCCACCCGCCATGTGGGAGCGCCGGTGTTCCGCTGGCAGGATCAGGCCCATTTCGGTAGTTCGGCCACCATCGAGGGCACGCTCTATGTCGATCCGGCCAGCAGCGGCGAACGCTACATCATCCTGCTGACCACCCAGCAGGCGCAAAGCAGCTATCATGCCGCCGGCACGGCGCCGCAGCTCTCGGAAGCGCCGCTGCTGGGCAATGGCCGCGATGAGAATCTGGCCGATATTCTGCCGCAGTCGGATATCCTGCTGACGCCGGGTCCGGTGGGGCGGGTGACCCTTCGCAGCGGGCGCTTGTAATACCAACCGGCCAATGAATTGACCGGTTTTATTGTCCCTCGCCGGGCGGCGGCATCCTTAAGCCTTGGCCGCGCGCTCAAGGCTCGCTGGAAACCGGCCAACCCGTCAGGTCAACGCTTGGCCGGTATAATCCCGCCCGGGAACCGTCAGCCGTTTTCGGCCAGAACGTGCCCGGCCAGGTAAAGACTGCCGCAGATCAGCAGGCGGGCCGGGCCGGGCGCCTGGGCCAGCTGGGCCGCCGCCTCGGCCACCGAGGCGGCGGGATGGGCCTTCAAACCGGCGGCGCGGGCGGTTGCGGCCACCGCCCCGGCCTCCAGGCTGTTGGCCTCGTGCGGAATGGTTACGGTGCGCGCTTCGGCCAGGTGGCGGGCCAGCGGCAGCAGAAAGCCCTGGCTGTCCTTGGTGTTGAGCATGCCCACCACCGCCCGCACCGGCCGGTCGCTCCAGGTGCGGCGGATGAAATCGGCCAGCGCCTCGCCCGCCGCCGGATTGTGGCCGCCGTCCAGCCACAGTTCCTGATCGGGGCGCAGCAGAGCGGCCAGGGGGCCGTGCCGCAGCCGCTGCAGGCGGGCCGGCCATTGCACCTGGCGCAGGCCCCGGGCCAGGGCGGCGGCGGGCAGGCCCAGCAGGCGGGCGGCCATCACCGCCAGGCCGGCGTTTTGCACCTGATGCGGCCCGGTCAGGGCCGAGGGCGGCAGGGCCAGGCGCTCGTCCCGGTGCGTGAACAGCAGGCCGGTTTCCGTTTCGCAAACGGACCAATCCCGGTCTTGCCGGTAAAGCGGCACCTGCAGGGCCTGGGCCCGCGCTTCGATCACCGCCATGGCCTCGGGCGGCTGGGCGGCGCACACGCAAGGCACGCCGGCCTTCAGGATACCGGCTTTTTCGGCGGCGATGGCGGCCAGGGTTTCGCCCAGAAACGCCTGGTGATCCAGCGACAGGGCGGTGATCACGGTCAGGGCCGGCCGTTCCAGCACATTGGTGGCGTCCACCCGGCCGCCCAGGCCGGTTTCCAGCAGACAGAGATCGGCGGGGGTGCGGGCGAAGGCCAGAAAGGCCGCCGCCGTGGTGATTTCGAAAAAGGTGATGGGGGCGCCGCCGTTGCGGGCCTCGCACTCTTCCAGAAGGGTGGTCAGGGCCGCATCGTCGATGATGCGCCCGGCCACGCGGATGCGCTCGGAAAAGCGCACCAGATGCGGCGAGGTATAGGCATGCACCCGCTGTCCCGCCGCCTCGGCCATGGCCCGCAAGGTGGCCTGGGTGGAGCCCTTGCCGTTGGTGCCGGCCAGATGCACCACCGGCGGCAAGGCCCGTTCGGGATGACCGAGGGCGGCCAGCAGGCGTTCGACCCGGTCCAGCGCCAGGTCGATCACCTTGGGATGCAGTCCCTTCAGCCGTTCAAGAACGGCGTCAGGCGTTGCTGTCGTCATCGAAGTCGTCGGGGGTGTCCACGGCCAGGGCCACCACTTCGCCGGCCGGGCCGCGCTGGCGCAGCAGCGACAACAGGCGGCCGATGGTTTCGCGCAGCTTGGCGCGGTGCACCACCATGTCCACCATGCCGTGTTCCAGCAGATATTCGGCGCGCTGGAAGCCTTCCGGCAGTTTTTCGCGGATGGTGGTTTCGATCACCCGCGCCCCGGCGAAACCGATGACGGCGCCCGGTTCGGAAATATGCACATCGCCCAGCATGGCGAAGCTGGCCGAAACGCCGCCGGTGGTGGGATCGGTCAGCAGCACGATATAGGGCAGGCCCTTGTCCTTGACCTTGTCCACCGCCACGGTGGTGCGGGCCATCTGCATCAGGCTGAGGATGCCTTCCTGCATGCGCGCCCCGCCCGAGGCCGGGATGACGATAAGGGCGGCATCCTGCAGCACCGCCAGCTCGGCGGCGGCCACGATGCCCTCGCCCACCGCCATGCCCATGGAGCCGCCCATGAATTCGAAATTGAAGGCGGCGATGACCACGGCATTGCCGCTGATCTTGCCGTGCGCCACCACGATGGCGTCCTGCTCCTGGGTTTTGCTCTGGGAGTCCTTCAGGCGGTCGGTATAGCGCTTGCTGTCCTTGAACTTCAGCGGATCGGCCACGATTTTCGGCAGTTCGATACGCTGGTACCTGCCCTCGTCGAACATCAGCTCCAGGCGCTTCTTCACGTTCAGGCGCATGTGGTGATCGCACTGCGGGCACACCCCCAGCAGCTTGTCGCGGTCGCGGTGGAAAATCATATGGCCGCATTGCGGGCACTTGCCCCACAGATTGTCCGGCACTTCGCGCGGGGCGACCAGGCGCTGAATTTTGGGGCGGACGAAATCGGTAAGCCAGCTCATGGAAAAACTCTCTATAGGATCGTTCAGGCGGCGGTGGAGGGCCGGGCGGCGGACCGCACGCCCCGGGCCAGTTCACCGACGAATTGCAAAACCTCGTCCACCAGGCCGGGCCGGGGCTTGCCCTCGGCATCCAGCCCCGCCGCCAGCCGCGAGACGATGGCCGAGCCCACCACGGCGGCATCGGCCAGGGCGGCCACCTCGGCGGCGGCCTCGGGCGATTTGATGCCGAATCCCACCGCCACCGGCAGGGTGGTATGGCGGCGCAGCCGGGCGACGGCGGCCTTGATGGCGTCGCCGCTGGCCGAGGCCGTGCCGGTCACCCCGGTGATGGAGACGTAGTAGACGAAACCCGAGGCGCGGTCCAGCACCGCCGGCAGACGGGCGTCGTCGGTGGTGGGGGCGGTCAGGAAAATGAAATCGATGCCCTGGGCCCGGGCCGGGGCGGCCAGTTCCTCGGCCTCTTCCGGCGGCAGATCGACGATGATCAGCCCATCCACCCCGGCCTCGGCGGCTTCGGCGCAGAAACTGTCGACGCCGTGGGCGTAAACCGGGTTGTAGTAGCCCATCAGCACGATGGGGGTCTCGGCGTCGGCGCGGCGGAAGGCGCGCACCATGTCCAGGGTGGTGGAAAGACAGCCGCCCGCCTTCAGGGCGCGCTGCGAGGCGTGCTGGATGGCCAGGCCGTCGGCCATGGGATCGGTGAAGGGCATGCCCAGTTCGATGATGTCGGCGCCGGCGGCGGGCATGCCGTCCAGCAGGGCCTGGCTGGTGGCGCGATCGGGGTCGCCGGCGGTGATGAAGGTCACCAGACCGGGACGCCGCTCGGCCTTCAGCTTGGCGAAACGGGCGGGCAGGCGGCTCATGGCTTAAAGTCCTCCCGGGGTGGCGCCGCCCAGGGCGCGGGCCACGGTGTTCACGTCCTTGTCGCCGCGTCCCGACAGGCACAGCACCAGAACGTGATCGGGGCCGACGGTGGGGGCGAACGTTTTGGCATAGGCGATGGCGTGCGAGGATTCCAGGGCGGGAATGATCCCTTCCAGGCGGGTGGTCAGCTGGAAGGCCTCCAGGGCCTCGTCGTCGGTGGCCGACACATAGTCCACCCGGCCCACCTCGTGCAGCCAGGAATGCTCGGGCCCGATGCCGGGATAATCGAGCCCGGCGGAAATGGAATGGGCCTCGGTGATCTGGCCGTCGCCGCTTTGCAGCAGATAGGTGCGGTTGCCGTGCAAAACGCCGGGCTTGCCGCCCTTCAGCGAGGCGGCGTGCTTTTCGGTGTTCAGGCCCAGGCCGGCGGCCTCGACGCCGAAAATCCGCACCTCGCGGTCGTCCAGGAAGGGGTGGAACAGGCCGATGGCGTTGGAGCCGCCGCCGATGCAGGCCATCAGGCTGTCGGGCAGGCGTCCCTCGGCGGCCAGGATCTGTTCACGGGTTTCCTTGCCGATCACCGCCTGGAAATCGCGCACCATCTGCGGATAGGGATGCGGCCCGGCGGCGGTGCCGATCATGTAATAGGTGTCGTCCACGTTCGAGACCCAGTCGCGCAGGGCGTCGTTCATGGCATCCTTCAGGGTGGCGGCGCCCGAGGTGACCGGCTTGACCTCGGCCCCCAGCAGCTTCATGCGGAAGACGTTGGGCGCCTGGCGCTCGATATCGGTGGCGCCCATATAGATGGTGCACGAGAGGCCGAACAGCGCGCAGACGGTGGCGGTGGCCACGCCGTGCTGGCCGGCGCCGGTTTCGGCGATGATGCGGGTTTTGCCCATGCGCCGGGCCAGCAGCACCTGGCCCATGCAGTTGTTGATCTTGTGCGCGCCGGTATGGTTCAGATCCTCGCGCTTCAGATAGATCTTGGCGCCGCCGAAGGCCTCGGTGAGGCGGCGGGCGAAATAAAGTGGGCTGGGCCGGCCGACATAATGGGTCAGATAGCCGGACAGCTCGGCCTGGAAGGCGGGATCGGCCTTGGCGGCGTTGTAGGCCTGTTCCACCGAGAGGATCAGGGGCATCAGGGTTTCGGCCACATAGCGCCCGCCAAAGATCCCGAAATGACCGTTCTCGTCCGGACCGGCGCGATAGGTGTTCATGGTCTGCATCGTAAGCTTTATGCCTGAAACATGAGAGGCCGTACTAAAGCACAAACCGCACCGGAAGCGGAGCGCTTTTGTAAAATCGCCGTATCGGGGGTAGGGTGGGGCGGTTTTCCCAGGAAAGACGCCATGCCCGACACGCCTCCCCCCGATGATGCCGCCGCCGCGCCAACCCGTTCCGGACCCTCGCCGCTGCTGCTGCTGCTGGTGGCGGCCGGCGTGGTGGGCGGCGGTTATTTTCTGGCCGCCAAACTGGCGGCCATGAGCCGGATTCAGGATTGCGTGATGTCGGGCCGCAGCAACTGCGCCCCCATCAGCCCGCCATAAGCGCCGACAGTTCGGCGGCCACCCGCCGCACCACGCCGTCCCAGTCGCCGGGGCGGCTTTGACGGAACAGCCGCAGCTGGGGATACCACGGGCTGCCGGGATGGCCGCGCTGCCAGCGCCAGCAGGCGTCGAAGCGGTCCAGCAGCCATACCGGTTTGCCGATGGCTCCGGCCAGATGCGCCACCGCGGTATCCACCGAGATCACCAGATCGAGATTGGCC
>JAJZGK010000073.1 GCA_021798485.1 Pseudomonadota bacterium | reverse complement strand
TTCCGATCTCGGGTGATCGAGGAGATCGACCGCCTGGAGCATGCCGGACGCCACGGCGGCAGCTACCGCGCCGAACTGCAGCTGGATGGCGGCGAGGGCGTGCGCGAATGGCTGCTGGTGACCGTGCATCCCCTGGACGGCGGCGGCGCCGTCTGGACCATCGAGGATGTTTCGGCCCGGCGCGCCATCGAGGAAACCCTGCGGCGCGACCACGAACTTCTGGCCGATTTCATCGATTTCCTGCCGGTGGGCTTCTATTCCGCCGATATCGAGGGCCGCATCCGTTTCGTCAACCAGCGGCTGGCGGAATGGGTGGGCCGCCCCGCCGAGGCCCTGATCGGCCAACCGCTGTCCGAGGTGCTGGGCGTGGAGCCCAATCCCGAGGAGGACCGCGCCGAAATGCGCATCAAGGGCCGCGGCGGCGATGTGTTCCAGGCCTTCGTCACCCATACCGTGTTCGACGAGGGCGGAGAAATGCGCACCCGCTCGGTGGTGGTGCGCGATCTGATGCCGGAGCGCCATTGGGCGCGGGCGGTGAAAACCGCCGAGCGGCGCTTCCACTGGCTGTTCGAGGACGCCCCGGTGGGCATCACCCTGGTGGACCCCGACACCAGCATCTCGGGCTGCAATCCGGCCTTCGCCCAGTTGCTGGGCCAGGACACCGAGGCCATCCTGGGCCGCCCGGTCACCGATTTCATCCTGGAGGCCGACCGTCCGGCGGCGGCGGAACAGCTGTCGCGGGTGCTGATGGGCACCAGCCCCGGCAACCATCTGCCGGTGCGCCTGATCGGCGGCGGACGCGATCTGGTGGCCACCCTTTATGTCAGCCCCACCGCCGAGGACGGCGCCGTCACCGGCCTCATGCTGCATTTCATCGACACCACCGAGCAGAAGAACCTGGAAATCCAGTTCGCCCAAAGCCAGAAGATGCAGGCCATGGGCCAGCTGGCCGGCGGCGTGGCCCACGATTTCAACAACCTGCTCACCGCCATGATCGGCTTTTGCGATCTTTTGCTGCAGCGCCACGCCCCCGGCGACGCCTCCTTCGCCGACATCATGCAGATCAAGCAGAACGCCAACCGCGCCGCCAGCCTGGTGCGGCAGCTGCTGGCCTTTTCGCGCCGGCAAACCCTGCAGCCCCGGCTGTTCGACGTGACCGACGCCCTGGCCGATCTGTCCAACCTGATGCGCCGCCTTCTGGGCGAAACCATCGAGCTGGCCATCACCCACGGCCGCGATCTGGGCCTGGTGCGCGTCGATCCCGGCCAGTTCGATCAGGTCATCATCAATCTGGCCGTCAATGCCCGCGATGCCATGCCGGGCGGCGGCCTGCTGTCGGTCACCACCAAATCCATGAAGGTGGACCGGCCCTATCAGCGCGGCGCCGACGTGATGCCGCCCGGCGATTATATCCAGATCGAGGTGGCCGATACCGGCACCGGCATCCCGCCGGAAAATCTGGGCCGCATCTTCGAGCCCTTCTTCTCCACCAAGGAGGTGGGCGCCGGCACCGGTCTGGGCCTGTCGACCGTTTACGGCATCGTGCGCCAGACCGACGGCTTCATCTTCGTCGACAGCCAGCCCGGCCACGGCACCAGCTTCCGGATTTTCCTGCCCCGCTTCGAGCCGTCCGCCGAAAACCCGGCTCCGGCCCCGGCCGCCGCCGCCGCCGCCAAGGACGACAACCCGGCGGTGGGCGCCGCCGATCTCACCGGCGCCGGCACCATCCTGCTGGTGGAGGACGAGGACGCCGTGCGCCTGTTCGGCTCGCGGGCCTTGCGCAACAAGGGCTACCGCGTGCTGGAAGCCAATTCCGGCGAGGTGGCCCTGGACGTTCTGCGCGGCGAACCGGCCATCGACGCCCTGGTCACCGATGTGGTCATGCCCGGCATGGATGGCGCCACCCTGGCCCGCCTGGTGCGGCTGGAGCGCCCGTCCATCCAGGTGATCCTGATGAGCGGCTATGCCGAGGACGTGGCCCTGGGCGACTTCCAGGGCGAGGACGGCATCCATTTCCTGCCCAAGCCCTTCTCACTGAAGCAACTGGCCGGCAAGGTCAAGGAAGTGATGGCCAACCCCCGCTGAGGCGCGGCGCCGCAAATTGAGCGCAATACCCGTAAAATACCGGCTATTTCCCCCGCGCTGCGGGATGAAGCGGGAAATATAGCCGGAGGCAATCTTGTTGTTCCCTCAGAAGATGCGCTTATAATACTGAACAGAAAGTGCCTTCGAGGAAGCGATAATGGCCGAAATGCTGAAGGATGAAGACGTCAAGCGCCTGCTGGCCAGCCCCGATACCGAGGTGCGGGCCGAAATCGCCGGCAAGATCGCCGCGCAGCATGCCGGCCTGACCGAACAGCAGCGCGCCATCGCCGAGGATATCTTCCGCATCATGGTGAAGGACGCCGAGGTGCGCGTGCGCGAGGCCCTGTCGCGCCAGCTGAAGGACAGCCCGCTGCTGCCGCGCGACGTGGCCCTGGCCCTGGCCCGCGATGTGGATGCGGTGGCCCTGCCCATCCTGGAATTCTCCGACGTGCTCTCGGAGGCCGATCTCATCGAGCTGGTGAAAAGCCAGGATGACGCCAAGCTGGACGCCATGGCCCGGCGGGCCCATGTGCCGGAAGGCCTGTCCGATGCCCTGGTGGAACGCGGCGTGCCCCGCGTGGTGTCCACCCTGGTGCGCAACCAGGGGGCCCGGATCAGCGAAACCACCCTGTCGTCGGTGGTGGACCGCTTCGCCGGCAGCAGCCCGGACATCGGCGACGCCCTGGCGGCACGCCCCGGCCTGCCGGTGACCATCGTCGAGCGGCTGCTGACCCATGTGTCGGAAAGCTTCCGCAACCATCTGATGGCCCGCACCGATCTGTCGCCGGATGTGGCCGCCACCTTGCTGATTCAGGCCCGCGAACTGGCGGTTCTGGGCATCAGCAACACCGAAACCGACGTGCCGCGCCTGATCAGCCACCTGCACCGCAACGGCCGCCTTACCCCCTCGATCATCCTGCGCGCCGTCTGCATGGGCGATCTCACCTTCTTCGAAACCGCCCTGGCCAAACTGGCCAATATCAGCCTCGACAACGCCCAGGCCCTGATCCACGACCAGGGCAAGCGCGGCTTCGAGGCCCTGTTCCGCAAATGCGGCCTGCCCGAGGCCCTGTATCCGGCCATGCGCGCCGCCATCGACGTGGCCCGCGACATGCAGTACGACGGCGAGGCCGGCGACCGTGAGCGCTTCTCGCGCCGCATGATCGAACGCATCCTCACCCAGTACGGCGATCTCGGCGTCGAGATCAAGAACGACGATCTGGAATATCTGCTGGCCCGCATGGGGCAGCTGCATTCAGGGGCGATGCGGGCCGAATAATCCCAACCGGCCAATGAATTGCCCGGTTGTATCGTCCCTCGCCGGGCTCTCAAGCCCTGGGGAAACAGCCTTCCGCCACCAGCTCGGCCAGCGGCCGGCGGGGCGTGGGAGCTTCGCGGGCCTGCAGCGCCTCGGGCAGGCTCTCCTTGCCGCCGCGCCGGCCGATGGCCACCGCCAGCAGCATATCGTAGCCTTCGGGCATGCCCACCACCCGCGCCGCGGCGGTGCGGTCGAAGCCGCCGATGGCATGGGCGTGCCATCCCAGCAGCGAGGCCTGCAGGGCCAGACTGGCCCAGGCGGCGCCGCAATCCAGCGCCGGAGCCGGGGCCGGAATGGTTTGCCCCATGGCCTGGATGGACTGGCTGGCGGCCAGGAACACCAGAGCCGAGGCCTGTTCGGCCCATTGCCGGTTGACCTCGTGCAGACAGGCCAGAAAATCGCCCCAGCGGGCGCCGCCGCGCTTGGCGTAGCAAAAGCGCCAGGGCTGGCCGTTATAGCTGGACGGCGCCCAGCGGGCCGCCTCGAACAGGGTGAACAGCACCGCGTCGGGCAGCGGTTCGCCGGTAAAGGCGCGCGGCGACCAGCGGTTCAGGAACAGCGGATCGACGGGAAATTCGGCCTGTCGGAAAGATTCTGTCTGCATGGTCCTCTCCAGGGTCAGCCCCGCAGCATCGCCGCCACCGCCTCGACGGCGGCCACGGCGTGTTTTTCCAGGCGGGCGGCGAACTGGGTGGGGAAGATGTCCGGCCCCAGGATGCCGATGCCGATGGGCTTCATATACTGCAGTTGCAAGCCGATCAGGGCATCGCTCACCGACTGGCCCATCACCGCCCCATGCGCGGTTTCGCCGCGCTCGATGATGCCCAGGGCGACGATGGCGTCGATATCGTCGCGCAGGATCAGGCGCTTGCAGGCCAGCGGCTTCTCATAGCTGCCGGGCACCCGCACCACGGTGGTCAGGTCCAGTCCGCACGCCTTGGCGGCGCCGGTGGCGGCGGCCAGCATGACCTCCATCTCGGCCTTGTGGAAGCTGCCCATGACGATGGCGATCTTGTGGGTCATTTACGCGCGTCTCCAGGTGGTGCCGCCGGGGCCGTCTTCCAGCAGCACGCCGTTTTCGGTCAGCTCCTGGCGCAAACGGTCGGCTTCGGCGAAATTCTTGGCCTTGCGGGCGGCCAGGCGGGCCTCGACCATGGCCTGCACCGCCTGATCCGACAAGGTGGCGCCGGCGGCGGGCACCCAGCGGAACCAGCTTTCCACATCCTGCTGCAACAGGCCCAGAATCCGGCCCGAGGCCAGCAGCGCCCCTTTCCATTTGGCCTTTTCGGCGTCGGTTTCCGCCTTGTTGAGTTTGGTGGCGATCTCGTGCAGATGGGCGATGGCCAGCGGCGTGTTGAGATCGTCCTCCAGGGCGGCCATCACCTCCAGCGGCACGGTGTCGGCATCGGCGGCGGCGATATCGGCCACGGCGCGCAAGGCCAGATAGAGGCGGTCCAGGGTTTGCCGGGCCTGCTTCAGACCGTCGGCGGTCCAGTCGAAGGGCTGGTGGTAATGGGCCGACATCAGGGCCAGACGAATGGCCTCGCCGGGGGCCTGGTCCAACAGATCGCGCACGGTGAAGAAGTTGCCGAGGCTCTTCGACATCTTCTCGCCCTCCACCATCAGCCAGCCGTTATGCAGCCAGGTGCGGGCGAAGGGGGCGCCGTTGGCGCAGCAGCTTTGCGCCATCTCGTTCTCGTGGTGCGGAAACACCAGATCCTGGCCGCCGCCGTGAATATCGAAGGTGGGGCCGAGATATTCCCGGCTCATGGCCGAGCATTCGATATGCCAGCCGGGGCGGCCCCGGCCCCAGGGGCTGTCCCAGCCCGGCAGATCGCCGGGCGAGGGCTTCCACAGCACGAAATCGGCGGCATCGCGCTTATAGGGGGCGATCTCCACCCGGGCGCCGGCGATCATCTCGTCGCGGCTGCGGTTGGACAGGCGGCCATAGTCGGGCATGGAGGGCACGGAAAACAGCACATGGCCCTCGGCCTCGTAGGCGTGGCCCCTGGCCATCAGCGCCTGGATCATGGCGATCATCTGGCCGATATGGGCGGTGGCGCGCGGCTCCACCGTGGGCGGCAGGGCGTTCAGGGCGCCGATATCCTCGTGGAACAGCCGGGTGGTGCGCTCGGTCAGGGCGGAAATGGGCTCGCCGTTGGCCTGGGCGCGGGCGTTGATCTTATCGTCCACGTCGGTGATGTTGCGCACATAGGTCACCGCGGGATAGAGCCGGCGCAGCAGGCGGAACAGCACATCGAAAATGACGATGGGGCGGGCATTGCCGATATGGGCGCGGTCGTACACCGTGGGGCCGCAGACATACATGCCGATATGGGCGGGGTCCAGCGGCTGGAAGACGTCCTTGCGGCGGGTCAGGGTATTGTAAAGAACCAGAGGCACGAGGGTCAGCCCTATTGTTAGGCGGTTTGGCCGTTCAGCCGGGCGGCGGCGCGGTCCTTGCCGATCAGTGGTAGCAGAGTCTTCAGTTCCGGTCCATTCTCGCGCCCGGTCAGGGCCAGACGCAAGGGGTGGAACAGGGCCTTGCCCTTGCGGCCGCTGGCGGCGGCCAGGGCGGCGGTCCAGATCTTCCAGGTCTCGGCGCCCCAATCCCCTTCGGGCAGCAGGGCGCGGGCCTGGGCCAGGAAGGCGGCATCCTCCACCACCGGGGCCACCGGCTCGCGGCAGATATGCCACCAGTCGCGGGCCTCGGCCATGCGGGCCAGATTGCCGCGCACCGCCAGCCAGAAGGCCTCGTCGGCGGCCAGGCCCTGGGCGCGGAGGCGGGCCTCGGCCTGGGCGAAGCTCAGGCCGTGCAGCAGATGGGCGTTCACCCGTTCCAGCTCGGCCGGATCGAATTTCGGGGTGGCGCGGCTGAAGCGGCCCAGATCGAACTCGGCCACCAGGGCCGCCAGATCGGCCTGCGGATGGATGGCGTCGGCGCTGCCCAGGCGGGCCAGCAGGCTGTTCAGGGCCATGGCCTCGATGCCCTCCTGGCGCAGCTCGCCCAGCGACATGCTGCCCAGGCGCTTCGACAGCCCCTCGCCCTTGGCGTCGGTCAGCAGGGTCAGATGGCCGAACACCGGCACCACCGCGCCCAGGGCTTCGAAGATCTGGATCTGCACCGCCGTGTTGGTGACGTGATCCTCGCCGCGCAGCACGTGGCTGACCGCCATCTCGGCGTCATCCACCACCGAGGGCAGGGTGTAGAGATAACTGCCGTCGGCGCGGATCAGCACCGGATCGGACAGATGCCCGGCATGATAATGGCAGGAGCCGCGCACCAGATCCTCCCAGCGCACATCCTGATCGGCCAGGCGGAAGCGCCAGTGCGGGCGGCGGCCCTCGGCCTCCAGGGCGGCCCGCTCCGCCGCCGTCAGCGCCAGCCCGGCGCGGTCGTAGACCGGCGGCAGATGGCGGGCCAGCAGGCGCTTGCGCTTGTAGTCCAGCTCCTCCGGGGTTTCGTAGCAGGCATAAAGCCGCCCCTCGGCCTTCAGTTTCTCCACCGCGGCGTCGTAGCGGGCGAAACGCTCCGACTGCGCCTCGCGCCGGTCCCAGGCCAGGCCCAGCCAGGTGAGATCGTCGTAGATGGCCTGCTCGTGATCGGGGCGCGAGCGCTCGCGGTCGGTGTCGTCGATGCGCAGGACGAAGGCGCCGCCGGCCTTTTTGGCAAAAAGCCAGTTGATAAGGGCGATGCGGGCGTTGCCCACATGCAGGCGGCCGGTGGGGCTGGGAGCGAAACGGACCGTGACGGTCATGGTCTAGAAGGTATCCGTGAAGCCGTTGACGATGGGATAGCGGCGGTCGCGCCCGAAGGCGCGGCTGGTGATCTTGACGCCGGGCGGCGCCTGGCGGCGCTTGTATTCGGCGCGGTCCAGCATGCGGAACACCCGGCAGGCCACCGCCGGATCATAGCCGGCGGCGATCACCTCGTCGGGGGCCATTTCCCGCTCGATCAGGCATTCCAGCACGGCATCCAGCTGCTCGTAGGGCGGCAGGGTGTCCTGATCGGTCTGATCGGGTTTCAGCTCGGCCGAAGGCGGCTTGGTGATGACCCGCTCGGGCATCACCGGCCCCGCCGGCCCCAGGGCGCCCTCGGGGCGGTGGGCGTTGCGCCAGCGCGACAGGGCGAACACCGTGGTCTTGTAAATATCCTTCAGCACCGAATAGCCGCCGCACATATCGCCGTAGAGGGTGGCATAGCCCACCGACATCTCCGACTTGTTGCCGGTGGTCAGCACCATATAGCCGAACTTGTTGGAGAGCCCCATCAGGGTCAGCCCGCGCGAACGGGCCTGCACGTTCTCTTCCGTGGTGTCGGCCCCCGCCGCGCCGAACAGCGGCGCGAACATGGCGCCGAAAGCCCGCATGGCCGGGCCGATATCCACGCTGTCCAGCCGCGTGCCGCACAGCCTGGCCACCCCGGCGGCATCCTCCAGACTGGCCGCCGAGGTGTAGGGCGAGGGCATCATCACGCACCACACCTTGTCGGGGCCCAGGGCATCCACCGCCACCGCCGCCGACAGCGCCGAATCGATGCCGCCCGACAACCCCAGCAGCACGCCCTTGAAGCGGTTCTTGCCCACATAGTCGCGCAGGCCCAGCACCATGGCCTGATAGATATCCTCCAGCCGCTCCCGCCCCGGGGCCAGCGGGCCGGGCACCGGGGCCCAGCCGCCGTCCGCCCGCCGCTCCCACCGGGTCAGGGCCACCTCTTCCCGCCACACCGGCAGACGGCGCGCCACGCCGCCGCCGGCATCGAGCACGAAGGAGCCGCCGTCGAACACCAGTTCGTCCTGGCCGCAGATCTGGTTGAGATAGGCCAGCGGCAGGCCGGTTTCCGCCACGCGGGCGGCGGCGCGGCTCAGGCGGGCATGGGTTTTGTCCAGCTCGAAGGGCGAGCCGTTGGGCACCAGCAGGATCTCGGCCCCCGCCGCCTTCAGGGCCTGGGCCACGTCGGCGTACCACATGTCCTCGCAGATGGGCAGGCCCAGCTTCACCCCCATGAAGGTCAGGGGCCGCGGCAGCGGGCCGGGCTCGAACACCCGCACCTCGTCGAAGACGCCGTAATTGGGCAGGTGATGCTTTAGAATCACCGCCTGGATCGCCCCTTCGGCCAGCAGCAGCATGGCGTTGTGGCGCCGCCCCTCCAGCCGCCAGGGCGCGCCCACCAGCAGGGCCGGGCCGCCATCGGCGGTGTCCGCCGCCAGGGCCAGCGCCGCCTGTTTCACGCGGTCGAGAAAGGCCGGTTTCAGCACCAGATCCTCGGGCGGATAGCCCGACAGAACCAGTTCGGGGTAAAGCACCAGATCGGCGCCGGCGGCCTGGGCGCGGGCGGCCCGCACCCGCTCGGCATTGCCGGGCACATCGCCCACGGTGGGGTTGATCTGCGCCAGGGCGATGGTCAGACGGTCGGTCATGGCGTTCCTCGCTCGCGGCGCAGCAGAAATTCCCGCCCCAGCTTGACCCGGGGTTCGCCATCATACGCGATGATGTCGGCGGTGGCATAGGTCTCGCTCCAGCTGTCGGGCAGATAGGAGCCGGTGCCGATGACGTCGATGGGAGCGCGGGCATAGGCCATGACCCGGCATTTGGCCGGACCGAAGCCCGACGACACGATCAGCCGCACCTTGTCCCAGCCGTGGGCGTTCAGCTGTTCGCGCATATGCCAGATGGCGGCGGCGGAAACGCCGGTGCCCACCAGATGCCGCAGCTCGCTTTCGGTACGGTAGCCGCGAATGGCCTCGGGCACGTGGCGTTCCAGCACGGCGTAGGCGCTTTGCGGATCCAGCCCCTCCAGGAAACGGCCGCCATGGGTATCCAGGCGCAGGCCCAGGCGCCCGGCCCGCGCCATCCCGGGAAAGCGTTCGCATACCGCCAGGCCGTCGGTCACCTCGCGGCCGAAATAATCCACCAGCACCGAGAGATCCTCGTCGGGGAAGGCCTGGTGATAGAGCTCGGCGGCGCGCACCGTCGATCCGGCATAGCCGATCAGGCCGTGCGGCATGGTGCCCTTGCCCGACTCCTGACCGAAATAGCCGGCGGTGGCGGTGGTGGCGTTGCCGACGAAACCGACGGCCCCGGCCTTGGCCCGCGCCGCCTGCGAGCCGACGGCGGCGGCATAGGCCATCAGCTCGGCCATTTCGGCGCCGGCGCAATGGCGGGCCTCCATGGCCAGAAAGGCCACCTTCGGCAGTTCCAGGCACATGCTGTAGGCGTTGTAGGCGGCAACGCAGGCGGCGCCCAGCTTTTGCAGCAGAACGGTTTCCAGATCCACCAGATGCAGGAAGGAGCCGGTGATATAGAGCAGCGGCTCGCCGGCGCCCACCCAGTCGCCCTCGGCATGCACCAGTTCGATCTCGAAGCGCTGGCCGCGCGCGGCGGCCATGGCCTCGAGCCAGGCCACCGCCAGGCGCGGCGTGGCGATCACCGGACGGCGCATGAATACCGCGTAGGTCACCCGGCAATCGCCGTTGCGCGCCACGATGGCCTTGGTGCGCAGAAAATAATGATCGGCAAGGCCGGGGACGTCGCCCTCGGCGGGCTGGGGCCCGGCCTGGCCCCGCCCTTTGCCGGCCGCCCCGGTCATCGCGCCCGCGCAGCCTTGCGGGCGGCCAGACGCTCGTCCTTCAGGGTTTCGGCGATGAGGAAGGCCAGTTCCAGCGACTGGGTGGCGTTGAGGCGCGGATCGCAATGGGTGACGTAGCGGTCGCCCAGGCTGTCGGCGTCGATGGCCTGGGCCCCGCCCACGCACTCGGTCACATCCTGGCCGGTCATCTCGAAATGCACGCCGCCGGCCGGGGTGCCCTCGGCGCGGTGCACCGCGAAGAAGGCTTTGACCTCGGCCAGGATGGCGTCGAAGGAGCGGGTTTTATAGTCGCCCATCTTCACGGTGTTGGCATGCATGGGATCGCACAGCCACACCACCTTGCGGCCCTCGGCCTTGACGGCGCGCAGCAGGGCCGGAAGCTTTTCCTCCACCTTGTCGGCGCCCATGCGGGTGATGATGGTCAGGCGGCCGGCCTCGTTGGCCGGGTTCAGGGTATCGATCAGCCGCAGCAGATCATCGGGCGAGGTGGTGGGACCGGCCTTGCAGCCCACCGGATTGCCGACGCCGCGCAGGAATTCCACATGGGCGCCATCGGGCTGGCGGGTGCGGTCGCCGATCCACAGCATATGGGCCGAACAGTCGTACCAGTCGCCGGTGGTGGAATCGATGCGGGTCAGCGCCTGCTCGTACTGCAGGATCAGCGCCTCGTGCGAGGTGAAGAAATCGGTTTCGCGGATCTGCGGCGCGGTGTCCGAGGTCAGGCCGCAGGCCTCCATGAAGCTCAAGGCCTCGTCCAGGCGGGCGCAGAGATCGGCATAGCGGGCGCCCGAGCTGCCGGCGACGAAATCCAGATTCCACTGGTGCACCTTGTGCAGATCGGCATAGCCGCCCTGGGCGAAGGCGCGCAGCAGATTCAAGGTGGCCGCCGACTGGTTGTAAACCCGCACCAGCCGTTCGGGATCGGCCGCGCGGGCTTCCGCCGTGAAGTCCATGCCGTTGATCATGTCGCCGCGATAGGACGGCAGTTCGACCCCGTTGATGGTTTCGGTGGGCGCCGAGCGCGGCTTGGCGAACTGGCCGGCCATGCGGCCCACCTTCACCACCGGCAGGGCGGCGCCGAAGGTCAGCACCACCGCCATCTGCAGCATGACGCGGAAGGTGTCGCGGATCTTGTTGGGATGGAACTCGGCGAAGCTTTCGGCGCAATCGCCGCCCTGCAGCACGAAGGCGTTGCCCTCGGCGGCTTCGGCCAGATGCGCCTTCAGGCGCCGGGCCTCGCCGGCGAACACCAGCGGCGGAAAATTGCGCAAGGTTTCCTCGGCCGCGTTCAGCCGCGCGATGTCGGGATACTCCGGCACCTGCTGAATGGGCTTGCTCCGCCAGCTTTCCGGGGTCCAGATCTCGGCCATTTCGGTCCTCAGCGCAAAGGGGTCTTCAAACAGGAAAGCAGGGATATACGCTTTTCGTCCCGCCTTTACCAGAGCAACGGGCCGGCGGCGCACAAAAAGCAGGGGGTGAAGCCTTGCCCAACGCGCCTGGAAGCCCCACACTGGAAGGCCTCACACTCTCTTTTATCCATGGAATTAAGGTGGAATTCATGTCCTGCGGCTGCACCTCCCCCTCGCGCCTGACCCTGGTGATCGGCACCCGGCGTTATTCCAGCTGGTCGCTGCGGCCCTGGCTGGCCCTGAAGCAGGCCGGGCTGCCGTTCGAGGAGGTGGTGATCCCCCTGCGCCGCCCCGACACCAAGGCCGCCATCCTGGCCCAGTCCCCCAGCGGCAAGCTGCCGCTGCTGAAGGATGGCGGCACCCTGGTGTGGGACTCCCTGGCCATTTGCGAATATGTGGCGGAACTGGGCTGCGCCGTGCCGCTGTGGCCGGAAAACAGGGGCGCCCGCGCCGTGGCCCGCGCCGTGGCGGCGGAAATGCATTCCGGCTTCATGGGGCTGCGCCGCGATCTGTCCATGGATCTGGCGGCCCGCCTGCCGCTGCCGGAGCTGGCCGATGACACCCGGGCCGATATCGCCCGCGTCGAGGCCCTCTGGGCCGACTGCCGCGCCCGCTTCGGCGCCGGCGGCCCCTTCCTGTTCGGACGCTGGAGCATCGCCGACGCCATGTTCGCCCCCGTGGCCACCCGCTTTTCCACCTACGGCGTGCCGCTGACCCCGGTCTCGGCGGCCTATGTGGAGGCCAGCCTGGCCCTGCCCGCCATGCAAGACTGGATGGCGGCGGCCCAGGCCGATGTCTGACGGTCACCGCCTGTCGGCCACCGCCGTCGGCGCCGGTCTGCTGGCCGCCCTGGTGGGCTACACCAGTTCGGTGGCGGTGGTGCTGGCCGGCCTCGACGCCACCGGCGCCAGCCCCGCCCAGAAGATCTCGGGCCTGGCCGCCGTCACCTTCGCCATGGGCTTGAGCGGCATCTGGCTCAGTCTGAAAACCCGCATGCCCATCTCGGTGGTGTGGACCACGCCGGGCATGGCCCTGGTGGCGGCCACCCCGGCCATCTCCGGCGGCTACCCGGCGGCGCTGGGGGCCTTTCTGCTCACCGCCCTGCTGGTGGTGCTCTCGGGGCTGTTCCGGCCGCTGGGCCGCTGGACCACCGCCATTCCCCGCCCGCTGTCGGCGGCCATGCTGGCCGGCATTCTGCTGGAGCTGTGCCTGGCCCCCTTCCAGGCCCTGGCGCAGCAGCCCGCCGCCATGCTGGTCATTCTGCTGACCTGGGCGGTGGTGGGGCGGCTGGCCCGCCTGTTCGCCGTGCCCGCCGCCCTGGCGGTGGCGCTGGTGATGGTGGCGGTGAAAAGCCCGGTGGCGGCAGA
>JAJZGK010000305.1 GCA_021798485.1 Pseudomonadota bacterium | reverse complement strand
GCTTGACCCGCGCATCATAAGACGGCGTCTCCTCCCACAGGGATGGCCGGGTCAAGCCCGGCCAAGACGGCTTAAGGGAGGGACTGTGGCGCCGAGGCCCTTTTGTCGTCGTCCGCAGCGCGGTATCCCCCTCTTGTCGTCAAGCCCGGCCAAGACGGCTTAAGGGTCCCGTCCCAAGCGGCCCAGGCGGCGGATGCCGCCGCCTGGCGAGGGACGGTACAACCGGTCAATTCATTGGCCGGTTGGTTAAGAGCCCGGCCTTACGCCAGCAGCAGATAGGCGGCGCTGGCGGCGCCGGCGATCCAGCAATAGAAGGCGAAGGGGTTCAGGGCCTCGAACTCGTGCTTGCGGAAGTAGTGCATGAGGAAGGCGATGGAGGCGAAGGCGGTGACCCCGGCCACGGCGCCGCCCGCCAGCGACACCTGCAGCATGCCGGGAGCGGCGTGGGTCTTCAGCAGTTTCGGCACTTCCAGCACGGCGGCGCCCAGGATCACCGGGGTGGCGATCAGGAAGGAGAAGTGCGCCGAGGCGCGGTGATTGAGGCCCGACAGCAGCCCGCCCACCATGGTGGCGCCCGAGCGGGAAATGCCGGGGAAGAAGGCCAGGCACTGGCAGAGGCCGATGGCCAGGGCGCCCTGCCAGGACAGAGCGGCCAGATCGCCGCCGCCCTGGCCGGCCCGCTGGCTGCCCTTGCGCAGCCGTTCGCCGAAGAACAGCAGGAAGCCGTTGGCGAACAGGAACAGGGCGGCGATCAGCGGCACCCCGAACAGCGCCTTCAGCTTATGCTCGAACAGGGCGCCCAGCAGGGCGGCGGGCAGGGTGGCCAACACCACCAGCTTGAGCACATGGCGGTTTTCGGCGCGGGCCGGGGTGGCGGCGCCGAACAGGCCGGTCAGGATGTTCAGCCAGTCCTTCCAGAAATAGGCCAGCAGGGCGGCGGCGGTGCCCAGATGCAGCACCACCAGGAAGGGCAGGAACTCCGGCGCCTTCTGGTCGATGCCCAAATGCAGGATGCCGGGCAGGATCACGGCATGGCCCAGGCTGGACACGGGAAACAGCTCGGTCACGCCCTGCACCAGGGCGATGAACACGGCCAGCAAGATCGGCATGGGAAAACTCCGGAAAGAAAAGCGGGCGGGAACGCTCCGTCCTATAGCAGCCGGGCGGGATCAGGGCAACCAGCGGGCCAGGGCCGCGCGCAGGCGTTCGACATCGATGGGCTTGGCGAGAAAATCGTCCATGCCCGCCTCGGTGCATTCGCGCACCTCGTCCAGGGTGGCGGCGGCGGTGAAGGCGATGATGGGGGTGCGGTGCGGCGGCGCCTCCTCGGCGCGGATGGCGCGGGCCAGGGCGAAGCCGTCCATGTCGGGCATGTGGCAGTCGGTCAGCAGCAGATCGTAGCGGCCGGTGCGCCAGGCGGCCAGGGCCTTGCGGCCATCCTCGAGGATTTCGGCGTCGTGGCCCAGCAGTTTCAGCAGGCGCTGGATCACCAGCCGGTTCACGGCATTGTCCTCGGCCACCAGAATGGCCGGGGCGGCGGTGCCGCGCGGCTGGGGGGCGCAGGGGCTGTCGGGCTGGCGCGTTCCGGCGGGCTTGGCCACGCTCTGGCCCAGGGCGGCGCGGGCGGCGCGCAGCAGGGTCATGCGCCGCATGGGGCGGGGCACCACCACCAGGCCGGCGTTTTCCTCGCCCGGGGGCGGCTTGCGCCGCGACAGCAGCACCGTGGGCTGGCCGGGGCGGCGAAAGGCGGCGGCGGCATCGGTCACCATCAGCTCGGCCCCGGCGGCCCCGGCGGCATCGTCGGCGGGCAGGGCGCCGGCGGCGCGCAGATAGCGGTGCACCGCCTCGGCCTCCACCGGGTTGCTCAGCTCCACCGCCACGCGCCGGCCTTCCAGGCGCGGCAGATCCGGGGTGTGGGCGGGCGGGTGGACCATGCGTTCCAGGGCCAGATCCACGTGGAAGGTGGTGCCGAGGCCGGGCTGGCTTTCCAGGCTGATGGCCCCGCCCATCAGATCCACCAGATGGCGGCAGATGGAAAGCCCGAGGCCGGTGCCGCCGAAGCGGCGGGTGGTGGTGGCGTCGGCCTGGGAAAAGGGCAGGAACAGGCGGGCCCGCACCTCTTCGGAAATGCCGATGCCGGTATCGGCCACGGTCAGGCGCACCCGTACCCGGTCGGCCAGGCTTTCCAGCAGTTCGGCGCGCACCGCCACATGGCCGCGCTCGGTGAACTTGATGGCGTTGCCCATCAGGTTGAACAGGATCTGGCGCAGCCGCACCGCATCGCCCGACAGCCAGGCCGGCAGGGCGGGATCGACCATGGAAACCAGGAACACGCCCTTTTTGGCGGCGGTGGAGGCCAGAACATCCACCGAGCTTTCCGTCAGCTGCAGCAGCGAGACCGGGGCGTTTTCCAGCACCATCTTGCCGGCCTCGATCTTCGAGAAATCGAGAATATCGTTGATGATGGTCAGCAGCGAGGCGGCGCTTTCGCGCACCACCGAAACCAGATCCTGCTGCTCCTCGTTCAAGGGGGTGTGCAGCAGCAGGTCCAGCATGCCCTGCACCCCCGTCATCGGGGTGCGGATCTCGTGGCTCATGGTGGCCAGAAACTGGCTTTTGGCCCGGCTGGCGGCCTCGGCCTGGGCGCGGGCGGCGATCAGCTCGCGCTGATGCAGGCGGTCGTCGGTCACGTCGAGGCACAGATAGACATGGCCGCCGCCGTCCATGGGGGTGCGGCGCAGCTGCACGAAGCGGCCGTCGTCCAGCTCGATTTCCTGGGTGGCGTCGTCCTCCAGGGCGGTGCCGGCCATGGCGGCGATGCGCCGTTCGATCTCCTCGTGGCCGTGCTCCTGGCCGGGCGGCGGCACCGGCTGGCCCAATAGCTCCAGGGCGCGGCGGTTGTGCACCACCA
>JAJZGK010000304.1 GCA_021798485.1 Pseudomonadota bacterium | reverse complement strand
TACCGGCCAACCATTGAAGTGACTCGTTGGCCGGTATCCAGCGAGCATTGAGCGAGCGGCCAAGGCGGCGGATGCCGCCGCCCGGCGAGGGACGATACAACCGGTCAATTCATTGGCCGGTTGGTATAACAGGCTGCGGAATGAAAAACGCCGGTTCCTAGTGGTGGGCCAACTTACCCAGACACTTGGGAACCAAGTGTCTGGGTTGGACCACTAGGGAACCGGCGTTTTTCATCAGGTCGCGCGGCCGGCCCCAGAGTTGGGGCGGCGGGACTTAATTCTCGGCTTCGACACCCACGGAGGTGAAGGCCAGAATAACCAGGAACAGCACCACGGTCAGGGCCAGGCCCAGATAAACGGCCATGCCGGTGATGGCCAGCTTGAACATGGCGGTGCCGATGAAGATGCCGAGATAAACCAGCAGGCCAACCAGGGCCACAACGAGCGAACCAAGAGTCTTCGCGGTAGCGGACATGTGATCTTCCTCCTAATCGGCCCTGATGAGACCGGAATAATCGTCGGGTCTTTCTAGCCCATCCCGACAGGCTTGTCCACAGCATGCCGTGAAAAATCTTGGAAATCCTTGATTCAAATCAAAGGGTCGGGCGGAACATCCGCGCGCCCGTTCACGGCAACCGGGCGGCCCTGCGACAAACGATGCAACGGCTACCAGATAAGGACTTTGGCGGTGGCGGCCTTTTTCTGGGTTTTTTCCTTCTGTTCCTTCAGCTTGTTCATCAGCACCCAATCGTCCACCTTCATGAAGCGGGGGGCCAGGAACTGATAGATGCGGCTTAAGGTATTGTTGATGTGGTAGGAAACACACACCTCCACCTTGCGCCATTCGTGGATCAGTTCATCCCAGGCCATCAGCCGCACATGCAGATCATCGCGGATGGAGCGGATGAAGCGCACCTGATTTTCCAGATTGCGCAGCACCGAAAGGATTTCGCCGGTTTGGGCGTCGATTTCCAGAAAGCGGCGCTTGAAGTCCTTGACGGCGATTTCCAGCAGCTTGCGGATCTGATCGATCATGTCGGCGATGGAGCGTTCGCGGCTGTAGACCTTGCGCAGACCGTCCACCTTGTTCTGAATATCCAGCACATGGGCGAATTTATCGCGCAGGGCCTCGATATAAGCCAGCTCGTGCGCCAGCTTTTCCACATAGCCCACCATCTGCTGCTTGTTTTCCCGCCCCAGGCCCAGCCGCTCCGCCGCCTCGCCGAAGGCCTCGTTCACCTTTCTCTTGGTGCCGGGATCATCGGCCAGCTGCATCAGGGCCTCGGGATCGGTGATGAGATCCTCCACCCCGGTCAGCCAGTTCACCAACTGCATCGAGACCCGCTGATGGGCGATGCGCTCGTGCCGGGGCGAAAGCTCCCAGGTGGCCTCGCCGGTGAGGATTTCCTTGGGCAGCGGGTCGCCAAGACGCAGGGAGCCGACGAATTTCAGGCCGTCGCTCAGCAGGGCCAGCATCTGTTGGTCGTGCTCGTCCAGCTTGAATTCGCGGATCAGGCCGGGAAAGGGCAGCTGCGCCTGATTGCTGGCGATGGTCACGCACAGCATGGCCTCGCCGGTGGCGTGGTTGAGCTGAAAGTGGCAGTCTTCCATCTTGGAGAACACCGGATGGCGGAACTCCACCACGCTCGGCAGATCGGCGGGAGGGGCGGCGGGCGACGGCGACGCATTGGAGGCAACGGGCATGGCTCTGCTCCAGATGACGGAGAGGCCCCCTTCAAAAGACCGAGAACCCCCTCCCTTTGTAACTACAAAAGCATAAGCCAGTTTTTGAATCCATGATTTTTACAAAAAAAACGGGCTTAAAAGGGTTGGTCAAAGGTTTCTTTTGAGAAAAAGAGCGCGGATCTTGCAGTGCCGCATGACAAAAAGGCCGGGGACTCGATCAAATCCCCGGCCTTTTTCTAAAAATGCCGGCACTTATTTTTGCAGGGCGCGCCAGGCAATATCGCGGCGGCAGAAGCCTTCCGGCCAGCGGATGCGGTCCACCGCCTGATAGGCGCGGTCGCGGGCCTCGCGCACCGTGGGGGCGATGGCCGTCACCCCCAGCACCCGGCCGCCGCTGGCCAGGATGCGGCCCTCGCCGTCGGCGCGGGTGCCGGCATGCAGCACGGTCACCCCCTCCACCCGGCCGGCCTCGTCCAGGCCCTCGATCACGGTGTCCTTGCGGTAGGGGCCGGGATAGCCTTCGGCGGCCATCACCACCACCAGGGCCGGATCGGGATGCCAATCCACGGTTTTCCCGGCCAGGCGCCCCTCGGCGGCGGCCAGCAGCAGTTCCACGATATCGGAGGCGAGTCGGGCCATCAGCACCTGGCACTCGGGATCGCCGAAACGCACATTGTATTCCAGCAGCCGCACCTTGCCGTGATCGATCATCAGCCCGGCGAACAGCACGCCCTTGTAGGGCTTGCCCTCGGCGGCCATGCCGCGCACGGTGGGCAGAATGCACTGCTCCATGATCTGGCGTTCGATCTCGGGCGTGACCACCGGCGCCGGGGAGTAGGCGCCCATGCCGCCGGTATTGGGGCCGGTATCGCCGTCGCCCACCCGTTTGTGGTCCTGGGCGGCGGCCAGGGGCAGGGCGGTTTCACCGTCCACCAGGGCGAAGAAACTGGCCTCCTCGCCGGCCAGGAACTCCTCGATCACCAGTTCGTCGCCGGCGGCGCCGAACACCTTGTCGGCCATCATGGCATCGACGGCGGCCAGGGCCTCGGCCTCGGTCATGGCCACCACCACGCCCTTGCCGGCGGCCAGGCCGTCGGTCTTGACCACGATGGGGGCGCCCTTTTCGCGGATGAAGGCCTTGGCGGCCCCGGCATCGGTGAAGCGGCCGTAACCGGCGGTGGGCACGCCGTATTTGGCCACGATATCCTTCATGAAGCCTTTCGAGCCTTCCAGGGC
>JAJZGK010000303.1 GCA_021798485.1 Pseudomonadota bacterium | reverse complement strand
GATCGGCCCGCGAGGCCAGGCCCCGCATCTCGGCGGCGCGCAGGCTGTCGCGGCTTTGCGCCAGATCGGCGGCGCGGCGGGCCAGGTCCTCCTGGCGCTGGCGCAGCGCCGCCACCGCCTCCAGGGCATTTTCCACATCCTCGGCGGCGCGCAGCAGGGTTTGCCGGTAGCGGGCCAGTGCCTCGGCCCGCGCCCCCTTGGCCGCCGCCACCTCGGCATCCACGGCGCCGAAATCGAACAGCCGCCAGGTCATGCCCGCCGCCGCCAGCGGCTGGAAGGTGCTGGCCTTGATGAGATCGCTGCCGTGCAGGCTTTCATAGCCGGCCACGCCCTGCAGGGTGAATTTCGGATAGTAATCGGCCACCGCCGCGCCGATGCCGGCGGTGGCCGCCGCCAGCTGCCGTTCGGCGGCGATGATGTCGGGACGGCGGGCCAGCAGATCGGCCGGGCGAACCTCGGCCGGCACCGCCGGCGGGCGCGGCAAGGGCGCCGGCCGTTCCAGCAGGGTGTTGAGGCGGCCGGGCTGTTCCCCCACCAGCACCGCCAGCCGGTTTTCTTGCGCGGCGCGGTCGATCTCCAGCAGCGGCCGGGCGGCGCGGGCCTGGATCAGGGCGGCCTCGGCCTCGTCCACCTCGCGGCGGGCGGCCAGACCGCGCCCATAGCGCTGACGCGCCAGCGCCAGAACCTCGGACAGCGCCGCCACCTGGCGCTCCAGCAGAGTCAGCCGGCTCTGATCGGCGCGCAAGGCCAGATAGGACTCGGCGATCTCGCCGGCCAGGATCAGGCGCCGGCCCAGCCCCGCCGCCACCGCCGCCTCGGCCTCGGCCAGCGCCGCCTCGCGCTGCCGGGCCAGGCCGCCGAACAGATCCAGCTCCCAGCTGGCGGCGAGATCGAGATCGGTCTGGGTGGCATCGCGGCTGTAGCCGGGAAACTGGCTGGCCAGTTCGCCCAGCGGGCTTTCCAGCGACTGATGCTCGCGCGCCACCTGATTGGACATGGCGAGATCGGGCAGCATCCGGGCCCCGGCGGCGCGGGCGGCGGCGCGGGCCTGCTCCACCCGGGCCAGCACCATCGCCAGATCCAGGTTCTGCGCCTCGCCCCGGGTGATCAGGCCGGTGAGCACGGCATCGTCGAAGCCCAGCCACCAGCGCGCCAGCGGCGGCGCCGGGCGGGGATCTGACGCCAGGGCGGCCGGGGCGGACAAGGCTGTGAGCCCGGCGGCGGGGCGCCGGTAATCGGGGCCCACCGCGCAGGCCGCCAGGGCGGAAACCAGCAGCGCGGCCAGCAACGGCGGCGCGGGGCGAACGGAAAAACCGGGCATGGAAGAACCTCCAGGACGGCGGCTATTATTCAACAAGTGATGAATTTGTCAATTCGTTACACATGGCGCTTTTCCCCGCTGGCGGCCTGCGGCATACTTGCAGGACCGATCCCCCCTCTTCCGGCGCAAGGCATGACCGACAGCACGCCCCTCCCCCCCGTTTCTCCGCCCGGCCATCGCGGCCCGCCCGATCATGAGCGCCGCCAGCAGATCATCCAGGCCGCCGAGGCGCATTTCCGCCATTACGGCTTCGGCAAGACCACGGTGGCCGATCTGGCCCGCGCCATCGGTCTTTCCACCGCCTATATCTACAAATTCTTCGACTCCAAGCGCGCCATCGGCGAGGCGGTGTGCAGCCTGGTGCTGAGCCGGGTGCTGGACCGGGCCCGCGCCATCGCCGCCGAGAGCGGCCCCGCCGCCCAACGCCTGCGGCGCCTGTTCACCGCCATGGCCGAGATCAGCCTGGAGCAGTATTTCCACGAGCGCCGCCTGCACGACATGGCGGTCACCGCCTGCACCGACCGCTGGCAAAGCGTGGCCGACTATGACCAGCGCCTGCAGGCCATCTTAAGCACCCTGATCCGCGACGGCCGCGACAGCGGCGAGTTCGAGGGCCGCACCCCGCTCGAGGAAACCAGCCTGGCCATCACGCTGGCCATGGCTTCGTTTCTGCACCCCCTGATTCTGGAGGAGCGGCGCGACCAGGCCCTGAGCGATGCCGCCCTGCTGGCCGGACTGGTCTTGCGCAGCCTGGCGCCCTGACACCGCCGGGCTCATAAAAATGATTTGTGACGAATTGACAATATCGTCACTCGTCTCTAGGCTTATCTTGCCCCTTGCTGCTAAGGATGCCCGATCATGCGGCCGCCCCTCGCTCCACTGTCCCGTCTGGCCCTGCTCGCTCTGCTGGCCCTGGCCGCCTGCGGCAAGGCGCCCGAGGATCCGCGCACCCTGGCGCCGGTGGTGGATTACGCCAAGGCCCTGCCCGCGCCGGCCACCAGCCGCGCCTTTACCGGCGTGGTGGCGGCCCGGGTGGAAAGCGCCCTGGGCTTCCGGGTGGCCGGCAAGGTGGCGGCCCGTTTGGTGGAGGCCGGACAGCGGGTGCGGGCCGGGCAGGTTCTGCTGCGCCTGGACGCCGCCGATTACGCCCACGCGGTGACGGCGGCGGCGGGACAGGCGGCGGCGGCGGCGGCGCGCGACCGTCAGGCCGCCGCCGAATTCGCCCGCTTCGACGGACTGGTGCAAAGCGGCGCCGTGTCGCAATCGGCCTATGACCAGGCCAAGGCCGCCGCCCAGGCGGCCCGCGCCCAGGCCAGCGCCGCCCAGGCCCAGCTCCGCGCCGCCCAGGATCAGCGCCGCTATACCGTTTTGCGCGCCGACGCCGACGGCACGGTGATGGAGACCCTGGCCGAACCGGGCCAGGTACTGGCGGCGGGGCAGCCGGTGCTGCGCCTGGCCCATGACGGCCGGCGCGAAGCGGTGATCGCCCTGCCGGAAGGCCTGCGCCCGGCCTTGGGCAGCCCGGCCCTGGCGCGGATCTATGACGGCGCCGCCGCCCCGGCCCGCCTGCGCCAGCTGTCCGACAGCGCCGATCCGGCCACCCGCACC
>JAJZGK010000302.1 GCA_021798485.1 Pseudomonadota bacterium | reverse complement strand
GCGGCTACGATCTGAAATCGCTGGTGCAGGCCTGCGCCGCCCATGTGCGGGCCCTGATGCAGGACCAGGAGCATCCGGATTAATTTGCAGCCATAGCTCCATGCGCGTAAACTTGCCGCCTTTGCAAAGGAGCCGCCCGTCTTGTCCGATCTGCCCGCCGATATCGCCGCCTTGAGCTTCGAGGATGCCCTGGCCGAGTTGGAGCGCATCGTGCGCCAGTTGGAGGAAGGCAAGGGCCGGCTGGACGAAGCCATCGAGGCCTATGCCCGCGGCGAGGCCCTGAAGCGCCATTGCCAGGCCCGTCTGGCCGAGGCCCAGGCCCGGGTGGACCGCATCGTTCAGGCCGCCGACGGCAGCCTGTCGCTGACCCCCGCCGAGATCGGGTGAACGGCGCCATGCCCCTGGCGGATGCCTTGGCCGATCTGTCCCGGCTGATGAACGACGAACTGGCCCGCCTGCTGCCCCTGCCCGAAGGGAGCGAGGCGCGGCTCACCGAGGCCATGCGCTATGCCAGCCTGGACGGCGGCAAGCGGCTGCGCCCCTTCTTCGTGCTGCAGGGCGCGCGGTTGTTCAACGTGGCCGAACAGGCGGCCCTGCGGGTGGCCGCCGCCATCGAGATGGTGCACTGCTATTCGCTGGTGCACGACGATCTGCCGGCCATGGACGACGACGACCTGCGCCGCGGCCGCCCCACCACCCACCGCCGTTTCGACGAGGCCACGGCCATCCTGGCCGGCGACGGCCTGCTGACCAAGGCCTTCGAGGTGCTGGCCGGCCCCGCCACCCATTCCGACCCGCAGGTGCGCTGCGAGCTGGTGTGGGAACTGGCCGCCGCCGCCGGGCCCGCCGGCATGGTGGGCGGGCAGATGGCGGATCTGCTGGCGGAAGAGCGGGAGATGGACATGATCGCCGTGACCCGCCTGCAGCAGATGAAAACCGGCCGCCTGATCGGCTTTTCCTGCGAGGCCGGGGCCATTCTCGGCAAGGCGCCGCATCCGCAGCGCCAGGCCTTGAAGGCCTATGCCCACGATCTGGGGCTGGCCTTCCAGATCGCCGACGATCTTCTCGATGTGGAAGGCGATCCCGCCCTGGTGGGCAAGGGCCTGCACAAGGACCAGGCCGCCGGCAAGGCCACCTTCGTCTCGCTGCTGGGCGCCGAGCGCGCCCATGCCCAGGCCGAGGCCCTGGCCGCCCAGGCCGCCGCCCATCTTGACGTTTTCGACGGCAAGGCCGATCTGCTGCGCGAGGCCGCGCGCTACGTGGTGGACCGCAAGCTTTAAGCCGCCGCTTTTTCTGGTTCTGGTGATGTGATGACCCGTTTTCCACTGCTCGACACCATTCATTCCCCTGCCGATCTGCGCCGCCTTGCGCCCGAGCAGCTGCGGCCGCTGGCCGACGAGCTGCGCCAGGACCTGATCGAGGTGGTGTCGCTGACCGGCGGCCATCTGGGGGCCGGCCTCGGCGTGGTGGAACTGACCGTGGCCCTGCATCACGTTTTCAACACTCCCGACGACCGGCTGATCTGGGATGTGGGCCATCAGGCCTATCCGCACAAAATCCTGACCGGACGCCGCGAGCGCATGCGCACGCTGCGCCAGGGCGGCGGCCTGTCGGGCTTCACCAAGCGCTCGGAAAGCGAATACGATCCCTTCGGCACCGGGCACTCCTCCACCTCCATCTCGGCGGGGCTGGGCATGGCGGTGGCCCGCGACCTCAAGGGCGGCAAGAACGCCGTGGTGGCGGTGATCGGCGATGGCGCCATGAGCGCCGGCATGGCCTTCGAGGCCCTGAACAATGCCGGCTCCATGGATTCCCGCCTGGTGGTGATCCTGAACGACAACGACATGTCCATCGCCCCGCCGGTGGGGGCCATGAGCGCCTACCTGTCGCGTCTGCTGTCGTCCAACAGCTATCATTCCCTGCGCCATGTGATGAAGGATGTGGCCTCCATGTTCCCGGCGCCGCTGGAACGGGCGGCCAAGCGGGCCGAGGAGTTTGCCCGCGGCATGGTTTCGGGCGGCACCCTGTTCGAGGAAATGGGCTTTTACTATGTGGGGCCGGTGGACGGCCACCGCCTGGACCATCTGCTGCCGGTGCTGAAAAACGTGCGCGATTCCAAGCAGCGGGGCCCGGTGCTGATCCATGTGGTCACCAAGAAGGGGCACGGCTACCCTCCGGCCGAGGCCGCCCCCGACAAGTATCACGGCGTTTCCAAGTTCGACGTGGTCACCGGGGCGCAGAGCAAGCCCAAGGCCAACGCGCCCAGCTATACGGCGGTGTTCTCCCGCGCCCTGACCGAGGCGGCGGCGGCAGATCCCCGCATCGTCGCCATCACCGCCGCCATGCCGGCCGGCACCGGGCTGGATAAATTCGCCGAGCGCTTCCCCGAACGCTGTTTCGACGTGGGCATCGCCGAACAGCATGCCGTCACCTTCGCCGCCGGTCTGGCCGCCGAGGGCTTCAAGCCGTTCTGCGCCCTTTATTCCTCGTTCCTGCAGCGCGGCTACGATCAGCTGGTGCACGATGTGGCCCTGCAGCACCTGCCGGTGCGCTTCGCCATCGACCGCGCCGGACTGGTGGGGGCCGACGGCGCCACCCATGCCGGCAGTTTCGATCTGGCCTTCCTGGGCTGCATCCCCGACATGGTGCTGATGAGCCCCGCCGACGAGGCCGAGCTGATGCATATGGTGGCCACCGCCGCCGCCATCGACGACCGCCCCTCGGCCTTCCGCTATCCGCGCGGCGAGGGCACCGGCGCCGATCTGCCGGAGCGCGGCCAAATTTTACCCATCGGCCGGGGCCGCCTGCTGGCCGAGGGCGGCAAGATCGCCCTGCTGTCGCTGGGCACCCGCCTGGAGGAATGCCTGAAGGCGGCGCAGGATCTGGCCGCCCTGGGCCTGCCCGCCACCGTGGCCGACGCCCGCTTCGC
>JAJZGK010000301.1 GCA_021798485.1 Pseudomonadota bacterium | reverse complement strand
GGCGGTGAGGAGGGCGGCGGCGCGGCGGCGGGCTCGGGCAGGGTTTCCTCCTGCGCCTGCTGCCAGCGCAGCACCCAGGGTTCCACCACACCCTGGCCGTGCGCCGCCAGGAAGGCGTCGGGCTCGGGTTCGGCGCCATCGCCCAGGGCGGCGCGGATCAGCCCGTACCAGCAGTGCGCCGGCGCCGCCCGCCGCGTATTCCAGCCGCAGACGTAAAGCCGGTCCTCGGCCCGCGTCATGGCCACATAAAGCAGGCGGCGGTATTCGTCGTCGCGGGCCTGCGCCGCCTTGTCGCGCGCCGCCTGGCAAAGACTGTCCTGATCCTCGGCGCGCGGCGGCCACACCGGCAGTTCGTCGCCGTCCTCGCCCAGCCACAGGAAGCGGGGCGGCTTGACCGGCGCCTGCAGGGTATCGGGCAGGAAAACGATGGGGGCCTGCAAGCCCTTCGAGCCATGCACGGTCATGATGCGCACGGCATCGTTGCCGGCTTCCAGATCGCGCTTGATCTCCACGCCGCCCTGTTCCAGCCAATGCAGGAAGGCCTGCAGCGAGGGCGGATGCAGACGTTCGTGCGCCAGGGTCAGGCTCATGAATTCGTCGATGGGATCTTCCGCCTCCGGCCCCAGCCGGGCCAGCAGCCGGGCCTTGCCGCCGCGCGCCAGAAGGTGGGCGTAAAGATCGTGCGGCGGCACCCGGTCGGCCAGGGCCAGAAGCTCGCTCAGCAGGCCATGGGCAAAAGCGTAGTCGGCCTCGCCGGCGCGGGCCCGCAAGGCCTCCCACACACTGCCCGGACGGTTCCAGGCCAGGGTGAAAAGCTGCTCTTCCGTCAGGCCCAGCAGCGGGCTTTTCAGCACCGTGGCCAGGGTCAGATCATCGTCGGGCAGCAGCAGGGCCTGGCCCAGGGCCATCAGATCCATCACCGCCAGCTGTTCGGTCAGCACCATGCGGTCGGCCCCGGCCACCGCCACCCCCAGGGTTTTCAGCTCGCGCACCAGCTCTTCCACGAAGGCGTTGCGGCGGCGCACCAGCACCATGATATCGCCGGGGCGAATGGCGCGGCCGCGGCTTAAAAGCCGTTCGCCGCCCTGCACCATGGCCTGGATGCGCTGGGCCATCAGCCGGGCCAGACGGCCGCGCGGGCTATCGCCCTTCTGCCGTTCCACCGGCGGCTTCCAGGCGGCGGGATCATCCTTGGGCTTGGGCTCGGCGGCGGGCCACAGTTCCACCAGACCGGCGGCGGCGCGGCGCCAGGCCTGATGGGTGATGCCGGCTTCGCCCACCACCCCCTGGCGGCCGCCCGGCGAATTGATCACCGCATCCACCGCGTCCAGCACCCGCTGCGCCGAGCGGAACGACACCAGCAGATCCACCTCGTCCCACTGGCCGCCGGCCTGAGGCACCTTTTCGGCGAAACGGCGGCGCATGCGCTCGAACTCGCGCGGATCGGCGCGCTGGAAGCTGTAGATCGACTGCTTGGGATCGCCCACCGCGAACACCGTGCGGGTCACGCCGTCGGCCTGACCCAATCCGGCGAAAAACTCATCGGTCAGGGCGCGGACCACCGCCCACTGATCGGGGTTGGTGTCCTGGGCCTCGTCGATAAGGATATGATCCAGCCCGCCATCCAGCTTATAGAGCACCCAGGCGGCCTGGCCTTTCTGTTGCAAAAGCGAAACGGTTTTCAGGATCAGATCGTCGTAATCCAGCATGGCCCGCGCCTGCTTCTGGCGCTGATAGCTGTCCAGCAGCGCCTCGCCCAGGGCATAAAGCGCCTCGGTGGCGGCCATGGTGGTGGCGGCGCGCAGGCGGTCTTGCAGGCGGTAAAGCCGTTCGGCCTCGCGGGCCAGGATATCGGCGGTGCCGGGATGGGCCGTTTCCACCCCTTTGGTGCACAGGGTTTTGCGGATCTCGCCCTTGTCGGTCAGGAAGACCTTGCACCAGTCGGCGAACCGCGCCGCCCGCGCCGCCGCATCGGCGGCCAGCCAGTCGGCCATCAGGGCGGCGCGGTCGAGATCGCTTTTCGGCCCGCCCCGCAGCGCCGCCATCGCCTGGCGGCAGGCCGGCGCGGCGCAGGCCTCATCCCCGACGGCATCGGCCACCAGGGCGACCGGAGTCTGCTCCGGGGTCAGACCGAAACGCCGCCGCAGCGCCGCCGCCGCCGCCTCAAAGCCGCCGAACCGCTCCTTCAGGCGCAAAAGCCGGCCGCGTTCCCGCGCCAGTTCGGCCATCAGTTCGGGGAAAAAGGTTTCGTGCACCGAGGCGGTGACCAGAGCCAGGGCCTGGGTCAGCCGGGAATCGCCGCCGGCGCGGGCGCGGAAGATCACCTCTTCCCGCGCCGCCTCCAGCATTTCCCCGGCGTCCTGGTCGTCCATCACCTGAAAGTGGGGGGCCAGCCCGGCCTCCAGGGGAAACCGCCGCAGCAGCGACTGGCAGAAGGCGTGGATGGTTTCGATATGCATGCCGCCCGGCGCGTCCAGCACCTGGGCGAACAGGCGGCGGGCCCGGATCAGGGTGGCGGCCTCGGGCGGGCGGCCCAGCAGTTTCTCCACCAGCGCCGCCAGCTCGGGATCGGCGCAGGTGGCCCAGCGCCCCAGGGTTTGCGCGATGCGGTTGGCCATTTCCGCCGCCGCCGCCTTGGTGAAGGTCAGGCACAGCAGGCGGTGCGCCGGGGTGCCGGCCAGCAGCAGCCCCAGCACCCGGTCGGTCAGCACCTTGGTCTTGCCGCTGCCCGCCGAGGCCGACACCCACACCGAACGGGCGGGATCGGCGGCGCGGCGCTGCGGCAGCTCGGGATCGATGGGCGGCGGCGGGCTCATTCCTCGCCCTCCTCGCCGGCCGAAGCCCATTCCCGCACCCGGGCCAGATGCAGATAGTCGCTGTATTTCGGCGCGTAATCGGGGTTGGGCCGGGCCTCGTAAGGGGTGGCGGG
>JAJZGK010000072.1 GCA_021798485.1 Pseudomonadota bacterium | reverse complement strand
CGAGAGCACGGCCGTGGTCAGCCGGCTGGTGGGCACCCGCTACGCGCTGATGCCGGGCAGCAAGGTCTCCATCGCGTCCCCTCCCCCTTAGTGCGATGAGGAGCCTAGCGGAGCGGCTATCCCGGGAAACAGGCGGCCGCGCCCGCTCCCGTCGCCGCCCTCCCCCCGCCCCCCGCCCCCGCCGCCGCCCCGGCGCCGGTGGCGGCTCCGGTGGCGCCGCTGCCCGTCCGTTCCGGCACCGCCGCCCTGCTGCTGCCGCTTTCGGGCCCCTCGGCCCCGGTGGGCGCCGCCCTGCTGAACGCCGCCCAGCTGGCCCTGTTTGAAATCGGCGACACCACCTTCACCCTGCTGCCCATCGACACCAAGGGCACGCCCGAAGGCGCCCAGGCGGCGCTGCAAAGCGCCGTGGCCCAGCATGCCGAGATCATTCTGGGGCCGCTGTTCGGCAGCGAAACCCGCGCCATTGCCGCCCAGGCCCGCCAGCTGCATCTGCCGGTGCTGTCCTTCACCTCCGACCGCACCGCCGTGGGCGACGGGGTGTACAGCCTGGGTTTCCTGCCCGGACCGCAGGCCGAGCAGGTGGCGCTTTACGCCCGCGCCCAGGGCAAACCCCGGCTGGCGGTGCTGGCGCCCTCCACCGACGACGGCCAGCGCATCGCCCAGTTCCTGCAAAACGATGCCGCACTCGCCGGCGATATCGTGGCGCTGCAGTATTACGATCCCGCCGCCACCGATCTGACCGCGCCGCTGCATCAGCTGGTGCATGCCGATGCGCAGCATCCCGGCGATGTCGGCTTCGACGCCCTGCTGCTGCCCGACAGCGGCCCCCGCCTGCGCAATCTGGCCTCCATGCTGTCGCTGCAGGGGGTGGATCCGGCCAAGGTCAAGCTGCTGGGCACCATGCTGTGGGCCACGGCCGATCCCGGCAGCGAACCGGCCCTGGTGGGCGGCTGGTACGCCGCCCCGCCCCAGGCCGGGCACGATGATTTCGACCGCCGCTACCAGCAGGCCTTCGGCAGCCGGCCGCCGCGCATCGCCTCGCTGGGCTACGACGCCACCGCCCTGGCCGCGGTGCTGGCCCGCAAGGCCGGCCACGATTTTTCCGATGCCGCCCTGCAGATTTCCACCGGGTTCGCCGGGGTGGACGGGCTGTTCCGCCTGCTGCCCGACGGCACCGCCGAACGCCGCTACGCCATCGACGAGGTGGAGGGCGGCGGCCAGCCGCCCAAGGAAATCGCCCCCGCCCCCGCCAGTTTCCAGCAGCCCTTGCCGGACGGCGCTACGCCTTGACCCCGGCGCCCGGCAGGCGCGGCGCCGCCGGATCCAGCGGCCAGCGCGGCCGGGGCGCGAAGTCCAGGCCGTCGCTGTGGCCCAGGCGGAAGCGCTCCAGCCCGGCCCAGGCGATCATGGCGGCATTGTCGGTGCAAAGGGCCAGGGGCGGCGCCACCAGGGTGAAGCCCTCTTGCGCCGCCAGTTCGCCCAAACGCTGGCGCAGCAGGCTGTTGGCCGCCACGCCCCCCGCCACCACCAGCGCGCGCGGCCCGGCATGGCGGGCGGCGAAGGCCCGCAGCGCCTTGGCGCTGCGCCCGGCGATACTGTCGGCCACCGCCAGCTGAAAGGCCGCCGCCACGTCGCAGCGGTCCTGTTCGCCCGGGGTGCCCAGGTCCTGGATCAGCAGGCGCACGGCATTCTTCAGGCCGGAAAAGGAAAAATCGCAGCCGGGCCGGCCTTTCAGGGGGCGCGGCAGGGCGAACCGGGCGGCATCGCCCCGCTCCGACGCCTTTTGCACGGCCGGGCCGCCGGGATAGCCCAGCCCCAGCATCTTCGCCACCTTGTCGAAGGCCTCGCCGGCGGCATCGTCGATGGTGGAGCCCAGGCGGGCATAATCGCCGACGCCCCGCACCTCCAGAAGCTGGCAATGCCCGCCGGAAACCAGCAGCAGCAGATAGGGAAACGCCAGGCCATGGGTGAGCCGCGCCGTCAGGGCGTGGCCTTCCAGATGGTTGACGGCGATGAAGGGCTTGCCGGTGACGGCGGCGATGGCCTTGCCGGTCATGGCGCCGACGATCACCCCGCCGATCAGCCCCGGCCCGCAGGTGGCGGCCACCGCATCCACCGCCGCCAGGGACAGCCCGGCGCGGCGGAAGGCCTCGGCCACCAGACGGTCGATATGATCGAGATGGGCGCGGGCGGCGATTTCCGGCACCACCCCGCCATAGGGGCGGTGCTCGTCCAGCTGCGACAGCACCACATCGGCCAGAATGGCGCGGTCGTCGCGCACCAGGGCGGCGGCGGTTTCGTCGCAACTCGTTTCGATGCCGAGAATGATCATGCCGGACCCCGTAATTTCGCAGATCGATGGTATAAGCGCTTTGCAGTTCCGGTTCCAGCCGCTAGAATAGACGATCATGACTGACAAGCCCCGCCCCTCCCTCCGCATCGGCACCCGCGGCAGCCCTCTGGCGCTGGCCCAGGCCTATGAAGTGCAGGCCCGCCTGCGCGCCGCCCACCCCGATCTGGCCGCCGACGGCGCCATCGAGATCGTCGTCATCAAAACCACCGGCGACATGGTGCTGGACCGCACCTTGTCGGAAATCGGCGGCAAAGGGCTGTTCACCAAGGAAATCGACGAGGCGCAGCTGGACGGCCGCATCGATATCGCCGTGCATTCCATGAAGGACGTGCCCACCGTGCTGCCGCCCGGTCTGGTGCTGCCCTGCATCCTGGAACGGGAAGACACCCGCGACGCCTTCATCTGCCTGAAGGCCAAAAGCCTGGCCGACCTGCCCGCCGGATCGGTGGTGGGCACCGCCAGCCTGCGGCGCGGCGCGCAAATCCTGTTCCGCCGCCCCGACCTGCGGGTGGAACCCCTGCGCGGCAATGTGCAGACCCGCCTGAAAAAGCTGGAGGAAGGCGTGGTGGATGCCACCCTGCTGGCCATGGCCGGCCTGCGCCGCCTGAACATGGCCGACCGCGTCGCCTCGGAAATCCCCCCCGAGGAGATGCTGCCCGCCGTGGCCCAGGGCGCCATCGGCATTACCGCCCGGCGCGACGATACCGCCACCCTGGCCCGGCTGGCGCCGCTGGACCATGCGGCCTCGCATATCCGCGTGCTGGCCGAACGGGCCTTTCTGGCGGTGCTGGACGGCTCGTGCCGCACCCCCATCGGCGGTCTGGCCGAACTGGCGGGCGAAACGCTGACCTTCCGGGGCCTGGTGATCCGCCCCGACGGCAGCCAGGCCCACGAACTGACCCTGACCGGCACCGCCGCCGAAGCCGAAACGATCGGTCGGACGGCGGGCGAAGAGCTGCTGGGCCGCTGCGGACCGGGCTTTTTCGACTTCAAGCAGGCCTGATGCGGATGGGCTGCGGCGGCGGGCGGGCCCGGCCATGACCACCGCCCTGGTGACCCGTCCGGCCGAGGATGCCGCCACCCTCACCGAGGCCCTGGCGGCGCGCGGTATCGGCGTTTTCCTGGAACCGATGCTGGCCATCGCCGTCCATGCCGCGGCGCCGCTGGATCTGGCCGGGGTGCAGGGTTTTCTCGCCACCAGCGCCAACGGCGTGCGCGCCCTGGCCGCCGCCTGCCCCGAGCGCGCCCTGCCGCTGTGGGCGGTGGGCGACGCCACCGCCCGCGCCGCCCGTCATCTGGGCTTTTCCCGGGTGGAAAGCGCCCATGGCGATGCCGCCGCCCTCACCGCCCTGGTGGCGCAACAGGCCGACCCCGCCGCCGGCAGCCTGCTGCATGCCGCCGGCACGGTGGTGGCCGGTGATATTTCCACCGCCTTGACGGCGCAAGGCTTCCGGGTGCGCCGCGAAATCCTGTACGAGGCCCGCGCCATCACCGCCCTCAGTCCGGCGCTGTGTGTGGCGCTGAACCGGCAAGAGATTGAGCTGGCGCTGTTTTTCTCTCCCCGCACCGCCGCAACCTTTGTTACCCTGGCCAAGGCCGCCGGTCTGGAGGAGGGCTGCGCCGCCGTCACCGCCCATGCCTTGAGCCCGGCGGTGGCCGAACGGCTGCAGGCCCTGCCCTGGCGGGCGGTGGTCACCGCCGCCCAGCCGACGCAGGAGGCCCTGCTGGCGGGACTGGAGCGGGTCCAGCATAGCTGGACTCGCGGTAAGCCTTAGCGGCGCATGAGCGCCAAAGGCAGAGAGCATGAGAGCGTGTCCTGCAATCCGGACGCGCTCTAACCGGGTTGTAACGGGATGGGAGCTTGTTCGTGCTGAGACTTCTCGCTTATGCCGCCCTGGTGGCCTTGCTGGTCAGCGGCGCCGTCTGGCTGGCCGATCATCCCGGCACCGTCATGGTGGAATGGCTGGGCTGGCACCTGGAAACCCCGGTTCCCCTGGCTTTGGGTGCGCTGCTTATCCTGACCGGCGCCCTGATTTTCGTCTGGCGCCTGCTGGCCGGTCTGGTCCGCCTGCCCGGCCATTGGCTGGACGGTTTGCGCGGCCGCCGCCTGCGCTGGGGCTATCAGGCCTTGTCGGACGGCCTGGCCGCCGCCGCCGGCGGTGACCGCCGCGAGGCGGCAAGGCTGGCCGGAAAGGCCCGCAAACTGTTGGCCGATCCCGCCCTGACCAGTTTCCTGTCGGCGCAAAGCGCCCAGCTGGCCGGCGACGGCGAAACCGCCCGCGATCACTTCAAGGCCATGCTGGAACGCCCGGAAACCGCCGCGCTCGGCCTGCGCGGCCTGCTGAAGCAGGCGCTGGACCGCGGCGACGATATCGCCGCCGCCGATCTGGCCGGCCGCGCCCGCCTGATCAGCCCCGGCGACGGCTGGCTGCTGGAGCTGCAATACCGCCTGGCGGTGAAGGCCGCCCGCTGGCCGGAGGCGCAGGCCCTGATTGCCGAGGCCAAGCGCCACAAGGCCATTTCGCCGCAGGAAGCCAAGCGCCGCACCGCCCTGATGCTGACGGCGCGCGCCGAAGCCGCCGCCGCCGATGGCCTGTGGACCGAGGTGCAAAGCCTGGGCAAGCGGGCGGTGGCCGCCGATAAGGGGCTGACCGCCGCCGCCCTGCTGCTGGCCCGCGCCTACGGGCAGCTGCAACGGCCGCGCGCCGCCGCCGCCGTGCTGGAACAGGCCTGGAGCCACAGCCCGGCCCCGGCCCTGGCCGAGGCCTACACCGCCCTGAAGCCCGAGGATGAACCGCTGCCGCGCCTGCGCCGCCTGGAAAAGCTGGTGGCCGGCAAGGCGGATGCCGCCGAAAGCCACCTGGTGCTGGCCGAGGCCGCCCTGGCCGCCAAGCTGTGGGGACAGGCCCGCAAGCATCTTCTGGAGGCGGTATCGCTGCGCCCCAGCCAAACCCCCTACCGGCTGCTGGCCCAGCTGGAACGCCAGGAATACAAGAACGAGGAAGCCGCCCGCGCCTGGGAGGCCAAACGCTCCGAGGCACAGCCCGATCCCACCTGGGTTTGCGCCGATTGCGGCAAACCCAGCCCGGACTGGCACTGGGCCTGCCCGCACTGCGGCGAGTTGGACCGCCTGGTGTTCGGCACGCCCAAGCTCACGGCCTAGGAGCCTGTTCGCCTTGCGGGGTCAGGCGGCGGTGCGGCGCAGGAATTCCATGGCCTGATTGAGCTGGCTCATGCGCTGATGGCTGCCGTAGTGGCTGTCGGGGTGATGAATGGTGGCCAGCATACGGAATTTGGCCCGCAAGGTGCGGTTATCGGGATCGGAGCTGGGGGGAAAGCCCAACACATGCAGGGCTTCCTCGCGGCTGCGGATGCCCTCGGGCAGGGGGTCGAAGGCCAGAACGTTGATGATGACCTTCATCCGTTCCAGTTCCTCGTTGATCTCCACCAGCTTGGTGCTCATCTCCGGATCGGCCTTGGGGCGTGGCTCGGCCTTTTTCTCCTCGCCATCCCACAGCTTGATCTTCAAAACCCCGCTATCCATGGACAGGGCTAAACCCAACGCCTTGCGGATAAAGGGAATTTCGTGCCCCGGCGGCATGCGCACCTGCAGGCGCGGCTTGCGCCGCCACGGCCGTCCCTCGGCCGGACCCGACTTCAGCACCACGGTTTCGCGGTCTTCCGGCAGCGGTTCGCCGGGATCGGGAAACTGATCCACCGTTTCAGGCGGCACCACCAGCAGGATTGAACGGGCAAGATCGCCCACATTGACCTTGCGCCGCGCCGCCAGCGCCTCGACCGCATCGCGGAAATCCGAGGCGCAGGGGATGGTATAGGAATGTTTCAATACGCTGCTTGCCATGATGGGAACCGGGCCTAAATTCCTCAGCCGAAAGTGTGAACCGCCCCGGGCCGGGGTAATGCGTGTCTGCTGCGTAACGAATAAAGCCGTTGCGCCGGGGGATCAACTACAAAAGTCGATGATGTTCCATCATCTGAGCTTAATCCTGCAACCGCTTGAGTTAATGAAGGTTTAATGCCACCCCTGGAAAACCGCCCTCCGACCGTCCTGCGCCAAAGATGGTGCCAAGGCCGAAAAACTTCAAATGAAGTTGTTTTCTTTGGCATTAGACCCTCTCCCTGGTCTTAATACCCGGCATTTCAACTACATATGGAACGGGGGCGTTTCAGAGCGTCGGCAGGGTCAGGCGGCGGCCTTCGGCCAGCAGGCGGCCCATCTCGGCGGCGGGCAAAGGCCGGCTGAAGAAATAGCCCTGGATTTGATCACAGCCAAGATTTCTAAGAAATTCAAGGTGTTGCTGTGTTTCCACCCCTTCGGCCACCACTTTCAGCTTCAGGGCGTGCGCCATGGCGACGATGGCGGTGACGATGGCGGCGTCGTTGGGATCGCTGGCGATGTCGAGAACGAAGCTGCGATCGATCTTCAGCTTGCCGATGGGAAAGCTTTTCAGCACCGACAGCGAGGAATAGCCGGTGCCGAAATCGTCGATGGAACAGACCAGCCCGCGCTCGCGCAGGACGGAAATGACCGAAACCGCCTGCTGCGGATCGCTCATGGCCGAACTTTCAGTCAGTTCCAGCTCCAGGAGGGACGGCGGCAGGCCGGTTTCCGCCAAAACCGCCTCCAGCGACTGCACCAGGCGCTTGGGCTGGTGGAACTGCCGGCCGGAGATATTCACCGCCACCGGCACCACACGCAGGCCCTCTTCCCGCCACAACAGCTGCTGACGGCTGCAGGCCCGCAGCATCTGCTCGCAGATGCCGTCGATCAGGCCGAACTCCTCGGCCACCGGGATGAAGTCCGCCGGTGAAATCATGCCGTCATCGGGGGTGAACCAGCGCACCAGCGCTTCCATGCCGATGATCTCGCCGCTCTCCAGATCGACCTGCGGCTGGTAGAACGGCACGAATTCCTCGCGCTCCAGGGCGCGGCGCAGGCGGTTTTGCAGGGTCAGCGTCCGCGAGGCCCGGGCGTTCATCTCGGGCACGAAACTCAACATGGTGCCCGGTCCGACGGCCTTGGCCCGGGCCAGGGCCACATCGGCGTCGCGGGCCAGGGTTTCACCGTTGATGCCGTCTTGCGGAAAAATGCTGATGCCGGCGCAGGCGGAAATCTCGATCTCCTCATCCTCAAGGGCGAAGGGATCGCGCAGCCGGGTCATGAACTGTTCCACGGTGATGGCGATTTCCGCCACATCGGGCATGCCGGTCAGCAGCAGCAGGAAACGGTCGCCGCCGACACGGGCCAGCACGTCGCCCTCGTTCAGGCAGCCGAACAATCGTTCCGTCAGGCGGATCAGCAGCTGATCGCCCACGGCGTGGCCCAAAGTGGTGTTGATGGAGCTGAAACGATCGATCCCCAGCGACACCAGAGCCAAAAGCTGGCCGTCCTTCAGCATCTTGCCGGCCAGCGTGTCGAAACGTTCCAGCAGATGGGCGCGGGTAAAGGCCTTGGTCAGGGGATCGTGATAGGCCAGGTAGGTCAGCTGTTCCTCGGCCCACTTGCGGTCGGTCACATCCAGCATGACCCCATCCCACATCACCGTTCCGTCGGCCAGGCGGCGCGGCCGCGACCAGGAGCGCATCCAGCGCTTGCCGCCACCGGCATCGGTCAGCAGCAGATCATCCTCCAGCGGCGCCAGGGTGCGGGCCGAGTGATGCACCTTGGCGATGAAAGCCTCGCGCATGTCGACGGAAATGGCGGCGAGGAACGGTTCGGAATCAAAGGGGGCCAGGGCCGGATCCAGGCCGAGGATATCCTGGATGGCGCGGCTGACGTAGGGATAGCCGATACGGCCATCCGGCGACAGGCTGCGCTGGAAGACGATCCCCGGCATATTGACGGAAATATCCAGCAGACGCTGCTCGGTGGCGAACAGGGCGGCCTCGGTTTCCTTGCGTCTGGTGATGTCGCGGCCGATGCCGATGAACAGGCGCTGCCCCTCCAGACGCACTTCGCTGGTGGAAATCTCGAACGGAAAGGCGGTGCCGTCCTTGCGCCGCCCCACCAGTTCACGCGGGCCCGGCTCCAGGATCCGCCCTTCGCCGGTTTGCTGGTAGCGGACGATATACTCATCATGGCCGCTGCCGAAAGAATCGGGGAGCAGCCGCGACACCGACTGGCCGGCAAGCTCGGCGGCGCTGTAGCCGAACAAGCGTTCCACCGCCGCGTTGACCGAAACGATCCGCCCCTCGCCGTCCAGGGTGATGATGCTGTCGGCGGCATGATCCATGACCATTTGCAAGGTCTGTTCGGCGCGGCGGCTTTCGGTGACATCGATCAGCACGCCGTCCCAGCGGATACCGCCATTGCCATCGGGACGGGGCTGAGAGGTGCCGCGCAGCCAGCGCACCTCGCCATCGCGGGTAATGGCGCGGAATTCCTCCAGGCAGAGCTGCAGGGTGCGCGCCGATTGCCGCACCGTCTGCATATGCTCGGCCCGGTCCGCCCAATGCTCCACATCGAGACAGCCCTGCCCGGTGACCCGCATCTCCTCGGGGGAAAAGCCCAGGATGGCGCGCACCCCTTCGGAAAAGAACGGATAGTCAAGGGTTCCGTCGGCGGCCAAAACCCGCTGAAAGACCACGCCGGGCAGATTGCGGCTGATGGTCTGCCAAAACGCCACGGTATGCTGCGCCGTATCCTCCCCGTCCACCGGCGGGGTCTTTTGCGTCTGCGGCGCGCGATCGGACAAAACCATGACGTCAGCATTCAATCCGGATGGGTCACCTTTAATCGCTGTTCAGAATAGCGCAAGCCAGGAAGCGGGGGAAACGGTAACCCCGTACCATATGGGGGAAATCCGCTGCTCTTTCGTTTGATGGCGGACCGCTCTTTCCAGGGGGGGGGCTTATCGAAAGAGTCAGGAAAACAGCTCCCTGGCGCGATAGGCCAAACCCGTTGCAACCGAAACGAATTCGCCGCCGCCTTCCAGGCGGCCGGGGCCGAACCGCCGGGCGAACAGGGCCCGCACCGCCGGCACCAGCGAGGTGCCGCCGGTCATGAAAACCCGATCAACCTGATGGGCCTTTACGCCGGAGACTTGCAGCAGCCTGTCGAGAGCGGCCTCCATCTCGGCCAGATCGGGGGCGATCCAGCCTTCGAAGTCGCGGCGGGTGATGCGACGGCTCAGATCCAATCCTTCCTGGCAAAACTCCAGCGTCACCTCGTCTTTCAGGGTCAGCGCCTGCTTGACCTGCTGTACGGCGCGGTAGAGAGGATAGCCGAGATCCGCCTCGATCAGGGTCAGCAGGCGGTCGATGGCCTCGGGCTGGTCGCAATGGCGCTGGATGTCCCGCAGCATGCGCAAGGTGGAGCCGGTCTTCAGGAAGGAAATGTGATGCCAGCGGGCCAGCTTGCCGTACAGCCAGGCCGGCACCGGCAGATCCTTGCCGCCGCTGTGAAAACTGGCGCCGCGTCCGAACAGATCGCCCAGCCCCTGCTCGACGATGCGGCGGTCGAAGGCGTCGCCGGCCAGGCCCACCCCGTCCGTGCCCAGAATGGCCTCGGCCGGATCGCCGCGGCGGCGGCGTCCCGGCCCCAACCGCACCAGACAGAAATCGCTGGTGCCGCCGCCGAAATCGGCCACCAGAACCGTTTCATCCCGCGTCAGCCCCTGTTCGTAATAGCAGGCGGCGGCGATGGGCTCGTATTCGAACACCACATCATCGAGCCCGGCGGCGGCAAAGGCCCGGCGCAGGCGCTCCAGGGCGAAATCATCCTCGGCGCGGCCGTCCTCGGCCACGAAGCGCACCGGACGGCCCGCCACCACCCGGCCGAGGCCCTGCCCGCCCTCAGCCTCGGCCAGAACGCGCAGCCGCCCCACCACCAGGGCGATCATCTCTTCCAGGCTGTAGGTGGCGCCGAACAGGGCCGCGCTGCTGAAAACCCGGCTGGTCAGATAGCTTTTGAAGCTTTGCAGCAGGCGCACGGCGCCGCCGCCATCGAGATAGGCCTCCACCGCCTCGTGCCCCACCAGAGGGATCAGGCGGCGGTGAGCGTCGCGGTGCTCGGGATCGAAGGCCAGCAGCGACCGCATGGTGTCGGCCAGGGCGGCGACGGCGGGAATGCCCACCACCCGCGCCGCGCCATCCGGCCCCGCCAGGGCGGCGGCGCTGTTGGTGGTGCCGAAATCAATACCTGCGAACATGGGGATCTGCCTTCCTATCCGGCCGGAGGAGGCGGTGATGCCCGAAGCGATGGGAAAAGGCAATGATATCACGCGCCGGGCAGACCCCGCCGCCCGGGGAGTGTTTAAAATTTAATGTCCATGTTTAATATTTTGCGTTACCGATTTTTATATCTAAAGGCATAATTTTTGATCTGATCGGTTCCATAATTTCGCAATTTGCAAATACCTCTGTTTGAAAGGTTGATCGTTTCGTTTGGCGGCTTCTGCGCGAACTTTGTTTGCGCGTTGGATAAAAGCGCAGTTTTCCTAGGAATTTTTAATGCACTGCAGCGTAAGAAAGTGGATTAAAGTCCTTTTACGCCCCTTGCTTTTTTGCCCCAATGCCCTAGCCTAAAAAATAGGCTATATGCCTGTTTGGGAGACGATAATGGTTCAGCGCATTGATCATTTGAAATATACGCTTATTGGCAAGGTGGCCGCCCTGGCCGCCGAACGCCTGCCCCCCGACGCGCTGGGACCGGTGGAAAGACTGCTGCGGGCCTTTTACGCCAATGTGGCCCCCGAGGACATTCTGCGCCGCGACCCCGAGGCGCTCTACGGCGCCGCCATGGCGCTTTACGGTTTTTCCCGCCAGCGCCCGGCCGGACAGCCCAAGATCCGCATTACCCAGCCCCGCCCGGACGAAGGCGGCTGGGATTGCGAGCACACGGTGGTGGAAATCATCAACGACGATATGCCGTTTCTGGTGGATTCCGTCACCGGCGCCCTGCAGCGGCTGGATATCGCCGTGCATCTGGTGGTGCACCCCATTCTGCCGGTAACCCGTGACGCCGATGGCCGCCTGACCGGCATCGAAGCCGAGGCCGGCCCCGGCACCCGGCTGGAAAGCTTCATTCATCTGGAGATCGACCGTCAGGCCGCCGATCATTTTCCCCGTATCGAGCAGGCGCTGACCGCCACCCTGGCCGATGTGCGCGCCGCCGTCGAGGATTGGGGCGCCATGCGCGGCTGGGCGCAGACCGTTCTGGCGGAATTGTCCGAGGATCTGCCGCGGACCCCCCTGGACGAACTGACCGAAGCCCGCGATTTCCTGGAATGGGTCCACGACGATCATTTCACCTTCCTGGGCTGCCGCAGTTATCGTTTCGAGGACGAGAGCATCCTGGTGGAGGAAAACAGCGGCCTCGGCCTGCTGCGCGACGCCGGCCAACGTATTTTCCATCAAGAGCGCGATCTGGCCGCCATGCCCCCCGACGTGCAGGCCTTTTTACGCCGTCCCTCGCTTTTGCTGCTGACCAAGGCCGAACGCGTATCCACCGTGCATCGTCCGGTGCCCATGGATCTCATCGGCATCAAGCGGCTCGACGCCGAGGGCCGGGTGGTGGGCCTGCATCTGCTGGCCGGCCTTTACGCCGCCGCCGCCTACACCCGTCCGCCCGCTCTGATCCCGCTGCTGCGCCGCAAGGTGCAAAATGTGGTGGCGCAGGCCGGCTTCCGCCCCGACAGCCATGATGGCCGCGCCCTGCAGGTCATTCTGGAGAATTACCCGCGCGACGAACTGATGCAGGCCGGCGAGGAGGTGCTGTTCGACACCGCCCTGGCCATCCTGCGCCTGCAGGAACGCCAGCGCGCCGCCGTGTTCCTGCGCCGCGACGAATTTGAACGCTTCGTCTCGGCCCTGGTGTTCGTGCCGCGCGACCGCTACGACACCCGTCTGCGCCTGCAGATCGTCGAGATGCTGGAGGAGGCTTTAAGCGGCAAGGTGGACACCTGGCACACCCAGGTGGCCGACAGCCCGCTGGCCCGCCTGCATTTCATCGTTAAAACCACGGCGGACGCCCCGCGCGAGGCGGATCCCCTGGCGCTGGAGAGCCGGCTGGCCGATCTGATCCGTTCCTGGACCGACCGCCTGCAGGAAGCCCTGGTGGACGAGCATGGCGAGGATCGCGGCCTGGCCCTTTACCGCCGCTGGGGCCGGGCTTTTCCCGCCGCCTACCGCGAAACCTACACGCCGCGCACCGCGCTGGTGGATATCGACCGCATCGAGGCCTCGGCCGATGCCAGCATCGGCCTGCATCTCTACCGGCCGCTGGAGGCGCCGGACTCGGAAGTGCGCCTCAAGATCTACCGCCAGGGCGAGCCGGTGCCGCTTTCGGACGTTTTGCCCATTTTCGAGCATTTGAGCTTCAAGGCCATCTCGGAAGTGCCGCACGCCCTGACCGCACCCGGCGCGGCGCCGGTGTGGATCCACGATTTCACCATGACCAGCCCCGACGGCGCCGCGGTGAACATCGACGCCTTGCGGGGTAATTTCGAGGAGGCCTTCCGCGCCGTCTGGCAGAAGGACGCCGAGGACGACGGCTTCAACCGCCTGGTGGTCA
>JAJZGK010000300.1 GCA_021798485.1 Pseudomonadota bacterium | reverse complement strand
GCCTGACCTATATCGACAAGTCGCTGGGCTGGAGCAATGTCTTCATGCTGCAGCCGCAGGAGTTCGGCGGCATTCTGGGCGGCGCCGTGGTGCCGCTGGCCCTGCTGTGGCTGTTCGTGGCCTTTCTCGACCGTGGCACCATCCTGCGGCGCGAGGCGGCGGAGCTGCGCCGCTATCTCGACCGGCTGGCCTATCCCAACGAGGAATCCGAGGCCCGCGTCGCCACCATTTCCAACGCCCTGCGCCGCCAGGCCGAGGCGCTGACCACGGCCTCGAACGAGGCGGTGGAGCGCTCGGACCAGGTGCGCCATGCGCTGCAACGCCAGATCGACGATCTCTCCAAGCTGGCGGCCCGCGTCGGCGGCGATACCCAGCGGGTGGTGGACGGCCTGAAGCTGGAGGTGGACACCCTGGCCCGCAGCACCGAGGGCACGGTGGCCCGCATCGTCGAGGTGCGCGGCGCCACCCAGGATCTGGTGTCGGCCACGGAAGACGCCATGACCCGGGCCAAGGAGTTCAGCCTGGGCATGGGCGAGCAGGTGGAGCGCCTGCGCAAGACCTCGGGCCAGGTGGTGGAGCAGTCGGAGCAATCGGCCGGCGCCATCCAGAAGGCGGTGGATCTGATGGGCCGGGCGGTGATTTCCGCCACCGACAAGGTGGACGAGCTGGCCCATGTGGTGGAAACCCAATCCACCCGCATCCAGACGGTGTCGGAACGGGCCATGAGCCGGGCCGACGAGGTGGCGCACGAGCTGAACCGCCGCCAGGAGAGCCTGGACCAGCTGTTCGGACGGCAGAACGCCGATCTGGAGGCGGCGGCGGTGCGTCTGGCCGATCAGACCGGCCGCATCAGCGCCTCTCTGGAGCAGCAGGCCAACGGCCTGGACCAGATCACCGAGCGGGTGCTGACCCGGGTGAAGATCGTCGAGGAGGGGCTGGGGGTGCAAACCCGCGAGCTGTCCTCGGCCTCGGATCAGGCCATGGTGCGCTTCCGCGAACTGGGCGAGGCCATGGGCCGGCATGTGGAAGGCCTGCGCACGGCGGCCGAGGAGGCCTCGCAGCAGATGGGATCGGTGGGCGAGGTGTTCACCCAGCGCCGCGACGAGGTGGAGGGCGGCTGCGAGCGGGCCATGACCCGGGTGCGCGAGGTGGGCGATGCCCTGCAGGGGCAGAACCGCGCCCTGATCGCCGCCTCGGACCAGATGACGCAGCGGGCCCGCGAACTGATGGATGCCTTGCGCATGCATGTGGATGAGCTGGGCCGCGGCGCCGACAAGGCGGCGGCCCAGGCCGAGGCCCTGCGCTCGGGCCTGCGCAAGCAGGCGGAGGAACTGGCCGATACCGCCAATCTGGTGTCCACCCAGGCCAAGCTGAGCGAAGCCTCGCTGGGCCAGCAGGCCCGCCATCTCAACTCCACCTCGGAGCAGGTGATGGCCCGCGTCAAGGGCATTGCCGACGATCTGCGCCTCAACGTCAACGATCTTCTGGCCATGTCGGGCCGGGTCAGCGGTGAGTTGCAGTCGGTGGGCGAGGTGCTGCGGCTGCGCAGCCAGGATGTGGGGCTGGCCTCGCAGCGCGCCGTCGAGGATGTGCAGGGCGTGGCCGACAGTTTCGACGAACGCTCCGGCCAGCTGGCCCAGGCCGCCGAACAGGCCGCCACCCGCCTGCGCGCCGCCGGCGAGGATATGCGCCGCCAGACCGATCAGGTCATCGCCACCGCCGAGCAGGCCCATGGCGGCATCGGCAAGGTGGGGCAATCGCTGCAGACCCAGGCGGCGGAAGTGGTCAAGGTGGCCGACAGCGCCGGCGAGGCCCTGCGCAGCTTTGCCCAGCAGATGCGCCAGACCACCGTCGAGATGTCGGATGCCGCCCAGCAGGCGCAGCTGCAGTCGCGCGCCTCGGGCGATGCCCTGCGCCAGGCCGCCCGCGAATTCGAGGACGGCGCCGGCAAGACCGCCGCCCATGTGGCGGCGGTGTCGGAGCAGCTGAAGGGCAGCGTGCGCGATCTGGCCGGCACCTCGGACCGCATCACCGCCCAGGTGCGGGCCTCGGGCGAATCGCTGCGCCGCCAGTCGCAGGATCTGGCGGAGTCCAGTGAAAGCACGGCCTCGCGTCTGGAAAACCTCTTTGAAACCCTGCGGCAGAAATCCAACGATCTCGGCATGACCGGCGAGCGGCTGTCGGCCCAGGCGGAAACCCTGGTGCAGACCTTCGCCCGCCAGACCGAGGATCTGCTGAAATCGTCGCGCACCGCCGAACAGCAGGCCCGCGACCTGGAGCAGCAGCGCAGCAGCGTCTCGGTGGAGAAGTTCCTGCAGACGGCGGCCTTCATCGTGGAAAAACTGCAGTCGCTGTCGGTGGATATCAGCCGCATCTTCCAGTCGGGGGTGGACGACAAGACCTGGCGCGAATTTCATTCCGGCGATCAGTCGGTGTTCCTGCGCAAGATCCTGAAAAACCTCGATCGCAACCAGATCGCCGCCATCCGCACCCGCTACGAGGAGGACAGCCAGTTCCGCGATTTCGTCAACCGTTACCTGGCGGAATTCGAGGCCCTGCTGGCCCAGGCCCGTCAGGCCGACCGTGCCGACGTGCTGACCGGCGCCTTCACCAGCGCCGAGGTGGGCAAGCTTTATCTGGTGCTGGCCCGCTCGCTGGGCCGCCTGGAATAGGCGGTGCGGAGCACGCCGTTCCGGCAGGGTGCGACCCAAGGGGGCGCATCATCGGCCAGGCGGGATCAGAGAGCCGGCCCGGGCAATTCAGACAGGAAGATAAGTGGATTTTTTGCCTGAGAGCGGCATGATCTGCTGCGGATCAGGAGACGGAAGCATGGCAAAACGTACCCGCCGGACCCACACGCCAGCGTTCAAGGCCAAGGTGGCGATCGCCGCGATCAAGGGCGACAAGACGCTCGCCGAATTGGCGGTCCAATACGA
>JAJZGK010000071.1 GCA_021798485.1 Pseudomonadota bacterium | reverse complement strand
CGCCGGGGCGCGGGAGCCGCCGCCGTAAGACTCGCCCGAGGACGATCCGTAATCGCCGCCGCCGCCTTCGCCGCCGCGGCCGTCCAGCAGCGTCAGTTCGCCGCGGAATTTACCGATGACGATTTCAGTGGTGTATTTTTCCTGACCGCTCTGATCGGTCCATTTGCGGGTTTGCAGCGCCCCTTCGATATAAACTTTGCTGCCCTTTTTCAGATAGCGCTCGGCCACATCGGCGACACGGTCGTTGAACACCACCACGCGGTGCCATTCGGTCTTTTCGCGCCGTTCGCCCGAGCGGTCCTTCCAGCTTTCCGAGGTGGCGATGTTCAAGGAAACGATCTTCGAGCCGTCCTGGCCGTGGCGCACTTCCGGGTCGCGCCCGAGATTGCCGATAAGAATGACTTTGTTGACTGAACCGGCCATTGCCCGCGCTCCTCGCTGATAAACTGGGGCGGACTTTAATCGCCCCCCGCCCTATCCGCAAATGGCATTTTTCGCCCCCCGCCGCAACGGCCTTGGGGGAGCGAAGGCGTCCTGGCTGTTCAGCGGGGCGGCGGGGGCCGGTGGTTGCCGCTGTTGCCTAATGCCTCCGCCCGGCCGCATCATCGGCAGGCCGGGGCCTGCCGCTCCGCCAGATGAAACGGGATGCCAAAACCTGATGAACCGCATTATCATCGGCAGGCCGGGGCCTGCCGCTCCGCCAGATGAAACGGGATGCCAAAACCTGATGAACCGCATTGAAGCCGCCAACCGCGCACTTTTTTTACACATCAACGGCGGCGGCGATACCCCACGCTGGCTGGTCAACATCGCCATCGGCATCGCCGACGGCCTGATCTACCTGATCCCGATTCTGCTGCTGGCTCTTTGGCTGTGGGGCGGCCGCACGCATCGCGGCCTGGCGCTCAAGGCATGCCTGGTCACATTGGCGGCCCTCGGCGCGAACCAGATGATCGGAGCGCTGTGCTGGCACCCCCGGCCGTTCATGCTGGGGCTGGGACATGCCTGGCTCCAGCACGCCGCCGATTCGTCGTTTCCCAGCGACCACATGACGGTGTTCGCCGCCATCGCGCTGACCTTGCTGTGCGGCGGCGCCCTCGGGCTGGCCGCCGCCGTTGGCGCGGCGGGCCTGGCGGTGGCCTGGGCGCGGGTGTTCCTGGGGGTGCATTTCCCGCTCGACATGGCCGGGGCCGTGCTGGTCGCCGCTGGCGTTTGCGCCCTTGTCACCCCGCTGTGGCGGCGGGCCGAAAACCCGGTTCTGACCCTGGCCGAACGGCTGTATCGCATTTTTCTGGCATGGCCCATTGCCGCCGGCTGGATCCGCCGCTGAAGCCAGCCTTTTGAAGGCGTTGGCGCCCACCGGTACATAAGGAGCAACCCCATGCGGCCCCGCAGCGCAGAGACACCCCTGATGCAGATTCCTGCCGGCGTATGGATTCTGGGCTTCGTCAGCCTGCTGATGGATATCTCCTCGGAAATGATTCACAGCCTGCTGCCGATGTTCATGGTGACGGTGCTGGGAAGCAGCGCCTTCACGGTCGGCCTGATCGAGGGATTGGCCGAGGCCACGGCCCTGATCGTCAAGATTTTCTCCGGGGCGCTGAGCGATTATCTGGCCCGGCGCAAAAACCTGGCGGTGCTCGGCTATGCGCTGGGCGCGCTGACCAAACCGCTGTTCGCCCTGGCGCCGACAGCCGGTATGGTGCTGGGCGCCCGTTTGCTGGATCGCGTCGGCAAGGGGGTGCGCGGCGCCCCCCGCGATGCCCTGGTGGCCGATCTGACCCCGCCGCCGATCCGTGGCGCCGCCTTTGGTCTTCGCCAGTCGCTGGATACCGTGGGCGCCTTGCTGGGGCCGCTGCTGGCCGTGGGCCTGATGCTGCTTTGGGCCGATAATTTCCGCGCCGTGTTCTGGGTGGCCGTGATTCCCGGTTTGGCAAGCGTGGGGCTGCTGATCTTCGGCCTGCGCGAACCGGATCACGTTCGCTCCCGCCCAGGGGGCAATCCCATCCGGCGCCAGGCCCTGCGCCGTCTCGCCGCGCCCTACTGGCGTGTGGTCTGTATCGGCGCCGTGTTCGCCCTGGCCCGTTTCAGCGAAGCCTTCCTGATTTTGCGCGCCCGGCAAAGCGGCGTGCCGATCGCGTTGGTGCCGCTGGTGATGGTGGCCATGAATCTGGTCTATTCCGTTTCAGCCTATCCGTTCGGCAAGCTTTCCGACCGCATGAGCCACTCCAGGCTTCTGGCCTTTGGGCTGGCCGTGCTGATGGTCTCCGATCTGGTGCTGGCCGCCAGCGGCCATTGGGGCGCCGTTCTGGCCGGCGTTGCGCTGTGGGGCCTGCATATGGGCCTGACTCAGGGGTTGCTGGCGACCATGGTGGCCGATACCGCGCCCGCCGATCTGCGCGGCACCGCCTACGGTGTTTTCAATCTGGTCAACGGCATCGCCATATTATGCGCCAGTATCGTGGCGGGCCTGCTGTGGGATCGGTTCGGGGCCCCGGCCACCTTCGTCTCCGGGGCGGTCCTCAGCGCCGCCGCTCTGGCCGGGCTGGGCTGGCTGTCCGCCACACGGGCGTCCCCACACGGCTGAAGGGCTCCGGCAGGGTGTTGGTCGCGGGAAAGACGCGCGCCCCCAGATTGAACGGCGCCCGCCGGAGAGCGTCGATTCCGCTTTATTGCGTGAATCGTGAAGCCTGTTTAAAATTACCGTACTGTGAACTTTCTGGAGGCCGTGATGGCTGGATTCCATACGCGTTTCGGGGCCGCGGTCGTCGCGGCGGCAATGCTGGCGGGCGGGCCCGCCTTCGCCGCACATCAACTGAAGATCGGCGCCGTTCTGCCGCTGACCGGCGAACTGGCCGATTACGGCCCCGCCGCCAAGAACGGCATTGAACTGGCCATCGAGCAGATCAACAAGGCCGGGGGCGTCAATTCGGCGCCGGTGGATCTGGCGGTGGGCGATGATCAGACCAGCCCGCAGGCCGGTGTGGATGCGGCCCAGAAGCTGGTTTCGGTGGAGCATGTGGATGCCATCCTGGGCCCCATGGGCTCGGGCGTGTTCATCCCGGTGGCGAAAACCGTGACCATTCCGGCCGGGATTCCCCTGATTTCCGGCTCGGCCACCTCGCCGGTGATCAGCACCCTGGACTCCAAGGGCTTCACCTTCCGCACCGTGCCGTCCGATGCCTTCCAGGGCGTGGCCCTGGCCCAGGTGACCAAGGATAAAGGCTACACGTCGGTCGGCGTCATCTATGTCAACAACGACTACGGCAAGGGCCTGGCCGATTCCTTCCAGAAGTCGTTCACCAAGGCCGGCGGCAAGGTGACGGCGGTGGTGCCCTTCGAGCCCAAGCAGGCCAGCTTCCGCGGCGAAGTGCAGAAGGCCGCCACCGGTCATCCGCAGGCCCTGGTGCTGATCGCCTATACCGGCGACGGCGTGCCGATTTTGAAGGAAGCCCTGGAAAGCGGCCGTTTCAGCCATTTCATGCTGTCGGACGGCATGAAGGCCCCTGAAATCGTCGATGCCATCGGCGCCGATTACCTGAACGGCTCGGCCGGCACCGCCGCCGCCCCCCTGCCCGGCTATGCCGCCGCGGAAACCTTCCGCGCCGACTACAAGGCCAAGTTCGGCCAGGTGTCGCCCAAGCCCTATATCGACACCTTCTACGACGCCACCTACGTTATCGCCCTGGCCGCCGAGAAGGCGCATTCCAGCAACGGCGCCAAGATCCGCGACGCCATCAAGGACGTGACCGCGCCCGACGGCGTGAAGGTGGGCCCCGGCGAGTTCGCCAAGGCCAAGGCCGCCATCGCCCAGGGCAAGAAGATCGACTATATCGGCGCCTCGGGCCCGGTGAAGTTCGATGCGCACGGCGATGTGGGCGGCACCTTCGCCCATTGGGAGATCCAGAACGGCAAGATCGTGACCGTGAAGATCTTCGAACCCAAACAATAAACCCGCTCTCCGGCGGAGTGTGCCAGCCCCGGCGGATGCCTTCCGCCGGGGCTTCTGCTTTTGGCCCGGCTGCGGTAGCCTGAAGGCAACGGAATGACCAGGAAAGGGAAGATCATGAACCGTTTCACCACCGTTTTGGGCGGCGCCGTGGCCGTTGGCCTGCTGCTGGGAGGCGCCGCCGCGGCGCAAACGTTGTCGGGCATCGCCGGGCAATTGCTGGGCGGCCAGGCCACGCAGGGGCAGCAGGCCGCTCCGGCGGCGCCGCAGATGCCGGGTGTTTCCTCGCTTTTGGGCCAGGCCCTGCCCAATGTGTCCTCGGCGGGGGCCGATAATGTGACCGGCGTGCTCAGCTATTGCGTTCAGACCAAGGTGCTGAGCGGCGGCAACGCCGCCTCGCTGCTGGGCAGCCTGACCGGGCGCGGCGACGTGCGCTCCTCGGCCGGGTTCCAGGCCGGCCAGCAGGGCCTGCTGCAAACCGGCGGCGGCAACGATTTTTCGCTGGCCAGCCTGAAGGACCAGGTGAAATCCAAGCTGTGCGACATGGTGCTGCAACGGGCCCAGTCGCTGCTGTAATACCAACCGGCCAATGAATTGACCGGTTGTATCGTCCCTCGCCGGGCGGCGGCATCCGCCGCCTTGGCCGCTCGCTCAATGCTCGCTGGATACCGGCCAACGAGTCACCTCAATGGTTGGCCGGTATAATACCAACCGCCCAATGAATTGACCGGTTGTATCGTCCCTCGCCGGGCGGCGGCATCCGCCGCCTTGGCCGCTCGCTCAATGCTCGCTGGATACCGGCCAACGAGTCACCTCAATGGTTGGCCGGTATAAGACGGTTTTTTGGGGCGCCGGGTTTTGTTTCCCGGCGCCCTTTTTATCAGGCCTGCCGCTCGGCCTCGTAGGCCTGAAGATGGGCGTTGGCCACCCGCAGCAGCGGGGTTTCCAGGCCGAAGCGGCGGGCGCGGGCCAGCATGTCGCCCAGGATATGCTCGCCCTCGGTGGGGCCGCCCCGTTCGATGTCGCGTAGCATCGAGGCCTTGCCGGGCGAGCCTTGCCGCAGCAGCATGGCCTCGGTATCGGCCAGAGAATCCGCCTCGGGCGGGTAGCCCTCGGCGGTGGAAACCGCCAGGCATTCGGCCAGCAGCGCGCGGATCAGGGCGGCGCCGTCGTCGGCCCGCAGAATGGCGCCGATGGGGGCGCGCATCAGGCAGGTCATGCCGGCATAACTGGCCAGCCGCACATATTTCTCCCACATGCTGGCCAGGATATCGTCGCTATAGACCAGATCGTAGCGCCCCTGGCCCAGGTCGGCATGCAGGCGGCGGCAGGCCTCCCGCTGCGCGGGCTGGCGCGGCCCCAGGGTCAGGCGGTGCAAATGGTCGAGATGGCGGACTTCCCCCTCCGGCCCCAGGGTGACGCCGATATGGCAGAGGCCGCCCAGAACCTTTTCGGCCCCGAAACGCTCGTCCAGGGTTTGCAGATGGCGCAGGCCGTTCAGCAGCGGCAGCACCATGGTGTGCGGCCCCACCGCCGGGGCGATGGCGGCAATGGCCGAGGGCAGATCATAGGCCTTGCAGGACAGCAGAACGGCATCGAACGGTCGGTCGGCCTGGGTGATCAGGAGGATGGGCATGCGCACGTCGCCATAGTGGCTGGTCAGCACCAGCCCTTGCGCCGCCAGCTTTTCCGCCCGGGCCGGGCGCACCAGAAAGGTGACGTCGGCCCCGGCCTCGGCCAGCCGGCCGCCGTAATAGCCGCCTATGCCCCCCGCCCCCAAGATCAGCAACCGCATATCCGTCTCCTTTTCGCAGACGGGTATGATCGGCAAGCGGCGGGCAAAAGAAAAGCCTCCCGAAGGAGGCTTTTCCGTGGTGCGGTGGTTTAAGCCTCGTCCTCGGCCTCGGCCGAGGAGGCCGGACTGGCGCCCACATGCGGGCGTTCCTCGGGCAGCAGCCCTTCGGGACGGCGCAACAGGATCACCTGCAGCAGCACGCCGATCAGCAGCACGCGCAGGGCGCTGCCCTGGGTAACGTAATCGGCGGGCAGCTGATTGGTGAGCAGTTCGGTGCCCGACCACACCAGCCAGATGACGAAGGCCCCCAGCACGGCGCCCTTGTTGTTGCCCGAGCCGCCGGCGATCAGCATCACCCACACCAGGAAGGTGGCGAAGACCGGCTCGAAGGCTTCGGGGCTGACGAAGCCGATGAAATGGGCATAAAGCGCGCCGCCCAGGCCCATGATCATCGAGCCCAGCACGAAGGCCTCCATGCGGAAGCGGTAGATGTTCTTACCCGCCGCCTGGGCGCCCAGCTCGTTTTCGCGCAAGGCCCGCAGCACGCGGCCCCAGGGGGATTTGCGCGCCCGTTCCACGGCCAGATAGGTGGCGGCCAGCACCAGCAGCACCACCGCCAGATAGACCAGCGGATTGGCGCTGAGGGGCCGGGCGATGCCGGCGATGCCGCGCACGCCGTTGCCGATCCAATCCTCGTTCTTCAGCACCAGGCGGATGATTTCCGAAATGCCGATGGTGGCGATGGCCAGATAATCCTCGCGCAGCTTCAGGGTGAGCAGGCCGACCAGGAAGGCCACCAGCCCCGAAACCGCCATGGCCACCAACAGGCCGACACCGAAAGGCAGGCCCAGACCGCCCAGATGGCTGGGCGACGGCGGCGTGGTGACGATGGCGGCGCAATAGGCGCCGATGGCGTAGAAGCCGGCGATGCCGATATTGAACAGCCCGGTCATGCCCCACTGCACATTGAGGGCCAGCGACACCACGCCATAGATGGCGGCCAGGGTGAGCAGGAAGACGCCGTAGCTGGCCAGCCCGGAAAGATCGATGCTCATCGGCGGGCTCCCAGCAATCCGTTGGGCCTGACCACCAGCATGATCACCATCACGGCGAAGGCGGTGGCGGGCTTGTAGGCCGGCGGCAGCACGGCGGTGGACATTTCCGAAGCCACGCCGATGATCATGCCGCCGACGATGGCGCCGTAAGGCTTGCCGAAGCCGCCCAGAATGGCGGCGGCGAAGATGGGCAGCAGCGCCGACCAGCCCATCATCGGGGTCAGGCGGGTATCAAGGGCCAGGAACACCCCGGCGGCGGCGGCCAGCGCCCCGCCCAGGGCCCAGGTCCAAATGATCACCTTCTCGGCGTCGATCCCGGTCACGCGGGCCAGATCCATATTGTCGCTCATGGCCCGCATGGCCTTGCCCATGCGGGTGCGGGTCAGGAACAGATGCACGGCGATAACGATGACGATGGTGCCGCCCAGAATCCACAGCTGCTGCGGGCTGACCATCAGATCGCCGAAATGCATGGGCATATCGATGCCCTTGATGAACGAACGGTCCTGCGGGCCCCAGATCAGCTGCACCAGGCTGCGGATGATCAGCGCCATGCCGAACGACGAGATCAGCAAAATCACCGGCTGGGTGCGGCGCAGGCGGCGGTAGACCAGCTGATCGGCGGCCACCGCCACCAGGGCGCCGGCGATCATGCCCACCGGCAGCGCCAGCCACACCGGCGTATGCAGGATGGAGACCACGGCGAAGGCGGCATAGGCCCCCAGGGTCATGATATCGCCATGGGCGAAGTTGGAAAAACGCAAGATGCCGAACAGCAGCGACACCCCGATGGCGCCCAGGGTCAGGATGCTGCCCAGCACCACCCCGTAAATCGCCAGCTGGAGGAGATCGGTCACATCCATTCCTCTAGCCTCCCAGAAACATTTCAGCGATTTCACGGTTGGCCAGCAGTCCGGCCCCCGTATCCTCGAAGCGGTTGCGGCCCATGGCCAGCACATAGCCGCGGTGGGCGATTTCCAGCGCCTGCTTGGCGTTCTGCTCCACCATCAGCACGCCGATGCCCAGCTTGTTGATTTCGACGATGCGCTCGAAGGTCTGTTCGATGAACAGCGGCGACAGCCCGGCGGTGGGTTCGTCCAGCAGGATCAGCTTGGGGTCCAGCATCAGGGCGCGGCCCATGGCCACCATCTGCCGCTCGCCGCCCGACATCGAGCCGGCGGCCTGTTTGCGGCGTTCCTTAAGGCGCGGGAAAATCTCGAAAATCCGCTCCATCTGCCGGGCGGCGCCGCCGTCCTTGCGCAAATAGGCGCCCATTTCCAGGTTTTCCTGCACGGTCAGGCTGGGAAACACGTTCTTTTCCTGCGGCACGAACGACATGCCGCGCCGCACCACCAGATCCGGGCGCATGTTGGTGATGCTCTCGCCCTGGAAGACCACGGCGCCCTGGCGGATCTTCACCAGGCCGAAGGCCGACTTCATCAGGGTGGACTTGCCGGCGCCGTTGGGGCCGACGATGACCACGATCTCGTTGTGGGCCACGGTGAGCGAGGCCCCTTTCAGAATATCGTTGCCGCCGTAGCCGCCGATCAGGCTTTGCATATCGAGGAGAAGTTCACTCACGGCTTGGCGTCCTCGTCCAGCTTGCGGGCGGCGTGGCCGCCCAGATAGGCTTCGCGCACCTCTTCGTTGCGGCGGATATCGTCCATCGATCCTTCGGCGATCACCCGGCCATGCGCCATCACCACCACCGGCTGGCACAGCCGGGCGATCAGGTCCATGTCGTGCTCGATGATGCAGAAGGTATAGCCGCGCTCGTGGTTCAAACGCAGGATGGCGTCGGCCAGCTTGCCGAGCAGGGTGCGGTTGACCCCGGCCCCCGGCTCGTCCAGCAGCACCATGCGGGCCTCGGTCATCATGGTGCGGCCCAGTTCCAGCAGCTTTTTCTGGCCGCCCGAGAGATTGCCGGCCAGTTCGTTGGCCACATGGGTGATCTGCAGGAAATCCAGCACATCATCCACCTTCTGGCGCACCGCTTGTTCCTGGGCGCGCACCCGGCCCGGCGCCAGCAGCGCCGAGATCAGGTTCTCGCCGCTTTGGCCGGGCGGCACCACCATCAGATTTTCGCGCACCGTCATGCGCGAAAATTCGTGCGGGATCTGGAAGGTGCGCACCAGCCCTTTCCGGAACAGCTTGTGGGTGGGCAGGCCGGTCACATCCTCGCCGTCCAGCAGGATCTTGCCGGAATCCGGCCTGACCGCCCCCGCCACCATGGAAAACAGCGTGGTTTTGCCCGCCCCGTTGGGGCCGATCAGGCCGGTGATGCCTCCGGCCGGGATGTCGAAGCTGCACTGGTTGACGGCCTGCAGACCGCCAAAGGCCTTCGACAAGCCTTGAATTGAAACCATATTAGACATTGGCTCGAACGCGCCTCGCGGACGGCTGGGAGCCGTCTGATGTTTAAAGTTTCGTCCTGACCGCCTTCCTTAACGCCAGCAAGGATTTTTTGCCAACATTTTCAGCACGACAGCCCATATATTGTGTCCCGTCCCCCTCCCCGGCTATACCCCTTAGCCTTGCCGTTCTCCTCATGGTGGAAGCATGACCTCCTTTATCCGTGTCAAAGGCGCCCGCGAACATAATCTTAAAAATGTCGATGTGGATATTCCGCGCGACCAGCTGGTGGTGATCACCGGGCTGTCGGGCTCGGGAAAATCTTCCCTGGCCTTCGACACCATTTATGCGGAAGGGCAGCGCCGCTATGTGGAAAGCCTGTCGGCCTATGCCCGCCAGTTCCTGGAGCTGATGTCCAAGCCCGATGTCGATCTGATCGAGGGGCTGTCGCCGGCCATTTCCATCGAACAGAAGACCACCTCGAAAAATCCGCGCTCCACCGTGGGCACGGTGACCGAGATCTACGATTATCTGCGCCTGCTGTTCGCCCGCGTCGGCGTGCCCCATTCGCCCGCCACCGGGCTGCCCATCGAAAGCCAGACCGTGAGCCAGATGGTGGACCGCATCCTGGAACGGCCCGAGGGCACCCGGCTGCTGCTGCTGGCCCCGGTGGTGCGCGGCCGCAAGGGCGAATACCGCAAGGAACTGCAGGAGCTGCAGAAAAAGGGCTTCCAGCGCGTCAAGGTGGACGGCACCCTTTATGCCATCGACGAGGTGCCGGCCCTGAACAAGAAGGTCAAGCACGATATCGAGGTGGTGGTGGACCGCATCGTGGTGAAAGAGGGCATCGCCCAGCGCCTGGCCGATTCCATCGAAACCGCCCTGGAGCTGTCCGACGGGCTGCTGTTCGCCGAGGATGCCGGCAGCGGCCAAAGCACCACCTTTTCGGCCAAGTTCGCCTGCCCGGTTTCGGGCTTCACCATCGACGAGATCGAGCCCCGGCTGTTCTCCTTCAACAATCCTTTCGGCGCCTGCCCGGCCTGCGACGGCCTGGGCGTGACCATGCATATCTCCGAGGATCTGGTGGTGCCGGACGACCGCCTGAGCCTGCGGGGCGGCGCCATCGCCCCCTGGGCCGGCTCCAGCTCGCACTATTACATTCAAACCCTGGAAAGCCTGGCCCGGCATTACGGCTTCAGCCTGGATCAGCCCTTCGCCGCCCTGCCCGAGGCCGCCCGCCGCGTGGTGCTGTTCGGCTCGGGCGAGGATGCGGTGCCCATGCGGTACGAGGACGGCAGCCGCAGCTATCAGACCGAACGGCCGTTCGAGGGGGTGATCCCCAACATGGAGCGGCGGTTCCGCGAAACCGACAGCAGCTGGGTGCGCGAGGAATTGTCGCGCTTCCAGGAAACCGCGCCCTGCGAATGCTGCCACGGCGCCCGCCTGAAGCCCGAGGCCCTGGCGGTGAAACTGCGCGGCCTGCATATCGCCGAGGTGTGCGATTTTTCCATTTCGGATGCGGTCCGATGGTTTTCCGAACTGAACGATCACCTGCGTCCCAAGGATCAGGAAATCGCCCGCCGCATTTTGCGCGAAATCAACGAGCGGCTGGGCTTCCTCAACGATGTGGGGCTGGACTACCTGACCCTGTCGCGCAATTCCGGCACCCTGTCGGGCGGTGAAAGCCAGCGCATCCGCCTGGCCTCGCAGATCGGTTCGGGCCTGACCGGGGTGCTGTACGTGCTGGACGAACCCTCCATCGGCCTGCATCAGCGCGACAACGACCGCCTGCTGGCCACGCTGAAGCGGCTGCGCGATCTGGGCAACAGCGTGATCGTGGTGGAGCACGACGAGGACGCCATCCGCACCGCCGACTATCTGATCGACATGGGACCGGGCGCCGGGGTGCATGGCGGCGCGGTGATCGCCGAGGGCACGCCGGCCGAGGTGATGGCCAACCCCGCCAGCATCACCGGCCAATATCTGACCGGGGTCAAGGCCATTCCCCTGCCCGCCCGCCGCCGCAAGGGCAACGGCAAGGAACTGAAGGTGGTGGGAGCCACCGGCAACAATCTGAAGAATGTCAGCGCCGCCGTGCCCCTGGGCACCTTTACCTGCGTGGCCGGGGTTTCCGGTGGCGGCAAATCCACCCTGGTGATCGAAACCCTGTACAAGGCCCTGGCCCGCCGCCTGAACGGCGCCCGCGAACAGGCGGCGCCGCACCAGCGCATCGAGGGGATCGAGCATATCGACAAGATCGTCGATATCGACCAGTCGCCCATCGGCCGCACGCCGCGCTCCAACCCCGCCACCTATACCGGCGCCTTCACCCCCATCCGCGACTGGTTCACCAACCTGCCGGAAGCCCAGGCCCGCGGCTACAAGGCCGGGCGCTTCAGCTTCAACGTCAAGGGCGGGCGCTGCGAGGCCTGCCAGGGCGATGGCGTCATCAAGATCGAGATGCATTTCCTGCCCGATGTTTATGTGCAGTGCGATGTGTGCAAGGGCAAGCGCTATAACCGTGAAACCCTGGAAATAACCTTTAAAGGCAAAAGCATCTCGGATGTTCTTGATATGACGGTGGAGGAAGCCGCCGACTTCTTCAAAGCGGTGCCGGCCATCCGCGACAAGATGGAAACCCTGAAACGGGTGGGCTTGAGCTACATCCATCTGGGCCAGCAGGCCACCACCCTGTCGGGCGGCGAGGCCCAGCGGGTGAAGCTGGCCAAGGAACTGTCGCGCCGTGCCACCGGCGGCACCCTTTACATCCTCGATGAGCCGACGACAGGCCTGCATTTCGACGATGTGAAGAAGCTCCTGGAGGTGCTGCATGCCCTGGTGGACAGCGGCAACACCGTGCTGGTGATCGAGCATAATCTGGAAGTGATCAAGACCGCCGACTGGATCCTGGATCTGGGGCCGGACGGCGGCACCGGCGGCGGCCAGATCGTGGCCCAGGGCACGCCGGAAAAGGTGGCGGCCAACCCGGCCAGCCATACCGGGCGTTATCTGGCGCCCTATCTCGGTAAAAACAGCAAAGGAGCGCGGGCATGAAAAGAGTCCTGATGACCGGCATCGCCGTGGTGGCCGCTCTGGTGATGGCCATCGGGATTTTCGCCTATATCAAGTCGGATTCCCTGGTGAAACAGGCCGTCGAGAGCATCGGCACCCAGGTCACCGGGGTGCCGGTCGGCGTCGGCGCGGTGGATTTGCGGCTGACCGAAGGCACGGTGACCTTAAGCGATCTGACGGTGGGCATGCCGAAGGGCTTGCAGGGCGCTTACAGCCTGAAGGCCGCCAAAATCAGCATCCGCCTGACGGCGGGCAGCGCCTCGAAAAACCCATTGGTGATCCAGCATATCGGCGTGGACGGGGCGCAGCTGGTCTATGCCCTGGCCGCCGACGGCAGCAGCAATCTGCAGGCGCTGCAACAGGGCGGAAAAAGCGCGCCGGGGCAGCCGCCGGGAGCGGCGCCGCCGGCGGCTGCCAGCCGCATCCGCCTGGTGGTCAAGGCCTTCGATCTCACCAACGGCAGCATCGCCCTGGCCACACCCCTGCCCGGCGCTCCGGCCTCGGTGGCGTTGCAGGATTTGCATCTGGCCGATCTGGGGCAGGCGGAAAACGGCCTGGAGGGCGCGCAGCTGGCCAGGCGTCTGGTGTCGGCCATTACCGCCGATGCCCTGCGCTCGGTGATGCTGGCCACGGCGGGGCCGCAGGTGAAGGCCCTGGGCGAAAGCCTGCTGCACGGCGTGCTGGGGCATTAATACCAACCGCCCAATGAATTGACCGGTTGTATCGTCCCTCGCCGGGCGGCGGCATCCGCCGCCTTGGCCGCTCGCTCAATGCTCGCTGGATA
>JAJZGK010000070.1 GCA_021798485.1 Pseudomonadota bacterium | reverse complement strand
CAGAGCCTAAGGTTTATTCAGACGCCTCCGCTCCGCTTTCGGCGGGCTCAAGCGCCGCTCGGGCTTAAGGATGTGGAGCGATTATATCGTCCCACATCCTTAGCCTCTGGCGCTCAGGCGCCGCTGAGGCTTTACGCGGGTCCGGCTTTGCCGGAAACCGCTCTATTCCTCGGCCACACCGTCCTGATCGCCGGGGGCGCCCGACATGGCATCGGCGACGATACCGGCATTCTGGCGGATGGCGGCCTCGATCTCGGCGGCCACGGCGGGGTTTTCCTTCAGGAAGGTTTTGGCGTTCTCGCGGCCCTGGCCGACGCGCTGGGAATTGTACGAGAACCAGGCCCCCGACTTTTCCACCACCCCGGCCTTGACGCCCAGATCGATCAGCTCGCCGGTCTTGGAAATGCCTTCGCCGTACATGATGTCGAATTCCACCACCTTGAACGGCGGGGCCAGCTTGTTCTTCACCACCTTCACGCGGGTCTGATTGCCCACCACCTCGTCCTTGTCCTTGATGGCGCCGATGCGGCGGATATCCAGGCGGACCGAGGCGTAAAACTTCAGGGCGTTGCCGCCGGTGGTGGTTTCGGGATTGCCGAACATCACGCCGATCTTCATGCGGATCTGATTGATGAAAATGACCATGCAGTTCGATTTGGCGACGGTGGCGGTGAGCTTGCGCAGGGCCTGGCTCATCAGGCGGGCCTGCAGGCCCACATGGGAATCGCCCATTTCGCCTTCCAGCTCGGCGCGCGGCACCAGGGCGGCCACCGAGTCCACCACCAGAACATCGACGGCGCCCGAACGCACCAGGGTGTCGGCGATTTCCAGGGCCTGCTCGCCGGCGTCGGGCTGCGAGATCAGCAGCTCGTCGAGATTGACGCCCAGCTTGCGGGCGTAGAGGGGGTCCAGCGCATGCTCGGCATCGACGAAGGCGCAGGTGCCGCCCTTCTTCTGGGCCTCGGCGATCACATGCAGGGTCAGGGTGGTTTTGCCCGAGCTTTCCGGGCCATAAACCTCGATGATGCGGCCGCGCGGCAGGCCGCCGATGCCCAGGCCCACATCGAGGCCGAGGGAGCCGGTGGAAATGGCGTCGATCTCCACAACCTCGCGGCTGCCCAGACGCATGATGGAGCCCTTGCCGAAGGCCCGTTCGATCTGGGTGAGGGCGGCGTCCAACGCTTTTTGCTTATCCATCGTATCCTTGTCCACCAGACGAAGCGCAGTCTGAGTCATGGTTGCGGTCCCTTCTTATTCCACGGTCGCACGGGCGATGCAATCGAGGAACAGCGTACCAGTTTTGTTCCGGCCCGCAAGGGTTAATGTTCTTATTGTGTTCTTTTCAGCCCCACAGAATATGCAGCAGGGTGCGCAGGGCGATGCCGGCCAGGGATCCGGCCACGGCGGGCCGCCATACCGCGCCGACACGCCGGCCCGATGAGGCCAGGATGGCGACGCCGGGCAGATCCATGGGGTGGATCAGAAAGCCGGCGCTGGCATTCATCAAGGCCACCGAAATCTGGCCGTGCCGCACCATGTTGTCCATCACCGCCAGCATGGCGGTGCCGCCGGCCAGGTATTTGGTGACGATGGGCAGCAGCAGCACCGGATCGATGCCGAGGCCGCTCATCCCTGGCGCCAGCAGGCGGCTCAGGGCGGTGATGGCGCCGTACTGGCGCAGCGCCGTGACCGCCACCATGGACAGCACCAGCATGGGGATGGCGCCGATGGAAATGCGGAAAGCCTCGGCCCCGGCGCCGTTGATCACCTCGAGGATGCCCTTGGGGCCGCTGCGGTGCTGGTGATGGGGATGCTGGTCGGTGACGTGATCCCCGGTGGAGAGATGCCGTCCGCTCACATAGGTGGTGGCGGCGGCGGCCAGCAGGCCGCCGGCCAGCGAAAACAGCAAGGTGGCGCCCAGATGCAGGCCGAAGGCGGTCATGGGCAGGCTGGCATTGGCCTGCGACATGGCCAGCACCATGGCGAAGGCGGCGGCCAGATGGCGGTCGGAGGCGCCGCGCTGCTCCATCATGGCCAGGGTGGCGATGGGGGCGGCGAAGCCCACCAGGTTGACCTGCAGGGCGGCGAAGATGCCGAGTCCCGTCAGACCGAAGGGGCGCAGCAGCGGCGCCACCACATCCACCAGGCGGTCGAGCCAGCCCCAGTTTTCCACCAGCCGCATGGCCGACAGCATGACGATGGTCACCGGCAGCAGGATGTAGAGGGCGAGGTCGATGCCGGAGCGGCCGGCGGGGAGAATGATATCGGAGAGAACGTTCATGGCGGCACCATGGTGGCCGAGGCCGCGAGGGCGGACAAGGCGGATAAAAGCATGAGCCGCCACTCCAACCTTGAGGTAAGCCCCGTCCTGGGGCATTCTGCCTCCCTTTTAGGAGGTGTTGGGCCGCCAGGGCGGTTCCCCCACGGACAATCGATGGTCGGCCATGAGCGATAAACGCGTCTATCTTTACGACAGCACCCTGCGCGACGGCGCGCAAACCCAGGGCGTGGATTTCAGCCCCGCCGACAAGACGGCCATCGCCCGCGAGCTGGACCGCCTGGGCATCGATTACATCGAGGGCGGCTGGCCGGGCGCCAATCCCACCGACGACGCCTTTTTCGCCCAGCCTCCCGCCTTCGTCCATGCCCGCCTGGCCGCCTTCGGCATGACCCGCCGGGCCGGGCGCTCGGCGGCCAACGATCCCGGTCTGCAGGCGGTGCTGGTGCCCAGCGCCCGGGTGATCACCCTGGTGGGCAAAAGCTGGGATTTCCAGGTGACCACGGCGTTGGGGGTGGAACTGGAGGAAAATCTGCGCATGATCGCCGATTCCGTGGCCCATGCCTGCGGCCGCGCCGAGGAGGTGATCCTCGACGCCGAGCATTTCTTCGATGGCTACCGCGCCAATCCCGACTATGCCTTGAGCTGCGTTCAGGCCGGTTACGAGGCCGGGGCCCGCTGGGTGGTGCTGTGCGACACCAACGGCGGCTCGCTGCCGCACGATGTGGCGCGCATCGTCGGCGAGGTGGTCAAGGTGGTGCCGGGCAGCCATGTGGGCGTGCATTGCCATAACGATTCCGACAACGCGGTGGCCAATTCCCTGGCGGCGGTGCTGGCCGGGGCCCGGCAGATCCAGGGCACCCTGAACGGCCTGGGCGAACGCTGCGGCAATGCCAATCTCACCTCGATCATTCCCAATCTGGTGCTGAAGATGGGCTTCGAGACCGGGGTGACGGCGGCCGAGATGACCAAGCTCACCCATATTTCGCGGCTTTTGGACGAACGGCTGAACCGCGCCCCCAACCGCGGCGCCCCTTACGTGGGGGAATCGGCCTTCGCCCACAAGGGCGGGCTGCATGTCTCGGCGGTGGAGAAGGATCCGCGCTGCTACGAGCATGTGCCGCCCGAACTGGTGGGCAACCGCCGTCATATCGTGGTGTCGGATCAGGCCGGGCGTTCCAACATCCTGGCCCGCTTCCGCGAGATCGGCCTCGATGTCGATCCCGGCGATCCCAAGCTGGCCCAGCTGGTGGACGAGGTGAAGCGCCGGGAATACAACGGCTACGCCTATGACGGCGCCGAGGCCAGCTTCGAGCTTCTGGCCCGCCGCGCCCTGGAAGGGGTGCCCGATTTCTTCCGCTTAAGCGCGTTCCGCGTCATCGACGAACGGCGCTGGAACGCCAAGGGCGATCTCATCACCCTGTCGGAGGCCACCATCAAGGCGGTGGTCAAGGGCGAGGAAATGATGACGGTGGCCGAGGGCAACGGCCCGGTCAGCGCCCTCGATGCCGCCATGCGCAAGATTCTCGCCCCGCATTATCCGCAGCTGGCCGATCTCAGGCTGGTGGATTACAAGGTGCGCATCCTCAATCCCACCGCCGGCACCGGGGCCCAGACCCGGGTGATGATCGAAAGCGCCGACGGCAACGGCGAGGCCTGGTCCACCGTCGGCGTTTCCACCAACGTCATCGATGCCTCCTTCAACGCCCTGAACGACAGCATCACCTATAAGCTGCTGCGCGACGGAGCCGACAGCTGATGAGCATGACCGCGCCCACCGCCGCCGATCTCCGCCCCGCCATTGTGCTGATCCAGCCGCAGCTTTCGGAAAATATCGGCACCACCTCGCGGGCCATGCTGAACTGTGGCCTGACCGATCTGCGCCTGGTGCGCCCGCGCGAGGACTGGCTGTCGGAGCGGGCCCTGGCCGCCTCGTCGGGGGCCACCGCCGTGCTGCATGCCGCCCGGGTGTTCGACAGCACCGAGGCGGCCATCGCCGATCTGCATCGGGTTTACGCCACCACCGGGCGCAACCGCTTCATGGTCAAGCCGGTGGTGACGCCGCGCCGCGCCGCCGAGGAAATGCGCGGTTTCGTCGATGAGGGGCTGCGTTGCGGCGTGCTGTTCGGGCCGGAGCGCACCGGGCTGGAAAACGACGACGTGGCTCTGGCCGATACCGTGGTCACGGTGCCGCTGAACCCGGACTACTGCTCGCTCAATCTGGCGCAATGCGTGCTGCTGATCGGCTATGAGTGGTATCAGGCCGGCGATCCGGCCGAGCCGCGGGCCATGACCAAGGGCGCGGCGGCGGTGGCCACCAAGGATCAGCTGGTGGGCTTCTTCCAGCATCTGGAGCGCGAACTGGACGATTGCGGCTTCTTCCGGGTGGAGGAAAAGCGCCCCAGCATGGTGCGCAATATCCGCAACATGTTCGAGCGGGCCGATCTCACCTTGCAGGAGGTGCGCACCCTGCACGGCATCGTCAACGAACTGGTGACCTTCCGCAAACGCAAGGGCGGGGAGAGCATGGAATGAGCACGGCCCAGCCCCCCCGTTTCGATGAGGCCGCCCTGGCCCAGTTCGAACAGCTTGTGGCCTGGCGCCGCGATGTGCGCCGCTTCAAGCCCGATGCGGTGGATCCGGCGCTGATCGACCGCCTGCTGGCCCTGGCCTGCCTGTCGCCCTCGGTGGGCAACGCCCAGCCCTGGCGCTTCGTCAAGGTGGAAAGCCCGGAGCGCCGCGCCGCCATCCGCGCCAATTTCGTGGCCAGCAATGCCGAGGCCCTGCAGGACTATCACGGCGAGCGGGCCAGGCTCTACGCCGGCCTGAAACTGTCGGGCCTGGATGTGGCGCCGGTGCAGATCGCCGTGTTCTGCGATGGCCAGACCACCGCCGGTTACGGCCTGGGGCGGCGCACCATGCCGGAAACCATGCAATATTCGGTGGTGGCGGCTATCCAAACCCTGTGGCTGGCCGCCCGCCTGCTGGGATTGGGGGTGGGCTGGGTGTCGATCATCGACCCCGCCGCCCTCAAAGCCAGCCTGGATGTGCCCGACAGCTGGAGCCTGATCGCGCATCTGTGCATCGGCTATCCGGTGGAGGAAAGCGATCAGCCGGAACTGGTGCGCTACGGCTGGCAGGCCCGCGAGGATTGGGCCGGCCTGGTGATGGTTCGCTGAAGCGCTTGAGCGCCAAAGGCGGAGGTGCGTTAAGCCTTGGAGGGTTTCAGCGTTTGGCGGGCTCTCCAGGGCTTTGGCGCGGCCGAGGATGGCGCCGGAAAGCGCAAGGTTACCCGGCAGCCCTGGCCGGGGTGGCTGTCCAGGCTGATCTCGCCGCCTTGCAGTTCCACCAGATGCCGGGCCAGGGTCAGCCCCAGACCGGCGCCGCCGGCACCGCCCAGATAGGCGCTTTCCACCCGGCCGAACGGCTCCCAGATGCGTTTCAGATGGGCCGGATCGATCCCGGCGCCGGTATCCCAGACGCAGAAACGGGTTTCCGCGCCGGTCTGGCGGACCTCCAGCCCCATGCGGCCACCGCGCTCGGTGAATTTGATGGCGTTGAGCAGCAGATTGACCAGAACCTGCACCATGCGCTTGCGGTCGGCCGGAAACGGATCCAGCCGGCTGTCGCTCTGCACGTCCAGGGTCAGGCTTTTCTGCTCGGCGTGGTGGGCCACCAGGGCGATGGCTCTTTCGGCCACCTGGGCCGGGGGCAGGGGCTCCAGGATCAGGTCGAGGCTGTTGGTTTCGATGCAGGCGATATCGAGAATATTCTGGATTTCCTCCAGAAGGCGGGTGCCGGCACTGTGGATATGATGCAGATAGTCCTGGATCTGCCGGTTCAGCGGCCCGAAGGTTTCGCTTAAGATCAGTTCGGAATAGCCCAGGATGGCATTCAGGGGGGTGCGCAGCTCGTGGCTCATGGTGGCCACGAACTGGGATTTCGACTGGCTGGCGCTTTCCGCCGCCGCCTTGGCCTCGGCCAGTTCCATTTCGTGGCGCTTGCGCAAGGTGACGTCGCGCCCTTCCGGGATCAGCCAGCGCACATCGCCCTGATCGTTGAAGACCGGTTTCAGGGAAAAGTCGATCCACAACAGGCCGGCGGGGCCGGGATGCCGGGTTTCGTAGCGCACGAAACGGCCGGTGGCGGCGGCGCGCACCGCCGCCCGCAGGCGGGCCTGTTCGTCGGGCGAATGGTTCCACCAGGGGGTATCCCAGAACGGCTTGCCCACCACCTCCTCGAGGCGGACCCCCACGGCCTCCAGGGCGGTGCGGTTGGCCTCCAGCAGAATGCCCTCCGGCGACAGCTGGCCGATGAATTCGAAGCAGTGATCGAACATGGCGTGGAAGGTGTCTTCGCGGCGGGTCAGCGCCTGCCGGGTTTCCATCAGTTCGGTAATGTCGAGCAGGGTGCTGACGAAGCTTTCGGCCTCGGCCTGATCATCGGCGGCAATCCGGCTGGTGGACAGCCGCAGCCAGCGGATGCCCTCCCGTTCGCGCAGGCCGAGAATGCGGGGGGCGGACGATGGCTGCCACTGCCGCAGATGGCGGGTCCAGTCGAAACCGGCGCCATCCTCGGTAAAGAGGGGCGGTGCCGGCAGGGCGGCGGCGGCCAGCGCGCTTTTCGGACGGTCCAGCAGGGTGGCGGCGGCGGTATTGGCAAAGAGAATGCGCCCGTCGGCCGCCTGGATCAGGATGCCCTCGGTCACGGATTCCAACAGACTGCGATCCTGTCCGGTGCTGTCCCACGGTTCCCGCCGAGGGATGCCGTCCCGGCCTGATGCCGTCATCACAGGCCTCCCGTTCCACCCGCATAGAATAATTTTAAACGAACTCTATGCTAGGGAGAGTCATTCGCAACGGCAACCGGAGGGGATGGGTAGTGTGTCCTGGTCGAAAGATTAATCTTTTGCGCGAAAACAGAGGAAAAGGCGGAAACGCTATCGCCGCGACGGAACATTGATTTGTGGGGAAACGCCATCTGCGTTAGCCTCGGAAGCGGCCGATTTCACCAGCAGGGGATTTCTCATCATGTCCATGGATCAGGCTGAGAGCATTCGTCGCCGCGCGTTTCAGATCTGGGAGGATCAGGGGCGCCCCGAGGGCCGGGATATGGATCACTGGCTGCAGGCCGAAGCCGAACTGAGCCTCGCCCCCGTCTCCACCGGCGTTCCGGCAGCGTCACCCGCCCGCCGGAAGGCCGCCGCCAAGCCGGCCGCCGCCAAGCCGGCCATGGCCAAGGCCACGCCGCGCAAGCCCGCCGCGCCGCGCAAGCCCAAGGCCTGAACGCCCGCGTTCACCCGCGTGGGCCGGGCGCAAGACCGGGGTTTGTTTCGGCGGATCTTTTGATTTAAGGTGCGGCCTTCGGTGCGCATGCCGGTGCGTGTGGCGAAGGAAAGGCTTGGTTTTATGCAAAACGATCCCCGCGAAATGTTCGAGGAAGTCAACGCCCTGCTGACTTCGGTGGCCAAGGCGCTTGAAATGGAGCCGGAAGAGGCGGTCCGGGCCATCGAGGCCGGCGAGATCGCCATGAGCATGGATGTGGACGAGGACGGGCGCCATTTTGTCGGCGTGACGCACGGCGGGCGGCTGTCGCGCATCTATCCCGGCGCCATCCGCCATGCGCCCGAGGCCCCCGCCGAGGAGGACGGCTGCGGCCATGGCGGCTGCGGCTGCGGCCATTAAAGCCGGTTTCGACGCGATCGCGCTGAAATCACCCCCGCTGATGAGAACGCCGCCCCGGATCCAGTGCCGATCGGGGGCGGCGTTTCAGTTTCGGGTGGAGACATAAAAGGAAAATCAGCCCGCGCCGAGACGGTGGGCTTTTTTACGGGCTTCCTCTTCCTCGATGGCGCAGTCGCGGCACAGATGGGCCGTGGGGTTCACCGCCAGCCGTTCCGGCTCGATGGTTTCGCCGCACGACCGGCAGATGCCGGTGGATGGCGGCTGTTCCGCCCGCTGGCGAATTTGCCGCAGGGCGTCGGCTGCAAATTGTTCGGCCTTTTCATTGGCAAGATCAGCTTCGTCCATTGCTCTCCTACCATGCGTGATAAGGAAGACGGATCGGGAAGGCGGCAGGGCCTTGCCTGATGGGAGCGCCGCCCGCCCCAACGTCTGGGCGCTGAACGTCTCGACGTTCAACGTCTGGACGGCGAGGCGGCGGCGTTTCAGCCAGAAACGATAGATGATTTCGCCGGCGACCGGTTAGCGAAATCGGCATCGCTGCCATGGCGGCGCGGGGGCTTGTCCTGAAAATGGAAAAGCCCCCGCCGGCCGTCGCGTCTGGGTGTGCGGGGGATCCTTATGGCCCGGATCAGGGGAAGCGGATCACCACGCGGCGGTTCTGCGCCTCCGGGGCGCCGTCCTTGGTGGAGACCAAAAGATCGGTCTTGCCGCGGCCTTCCGCCGACAGGCGGTCGGCGGGAACGCCGTTTTTGATCAGGGCCTGGCGCACGGCTTCGGCGCGCTTCAGCGACAGCTTCAGATCCAGATCGGCGCTGCCGCTGGCATCGGTATAGCCGATGATGGCCAGCTTCGGGTACCCGGCGGCCTTGGCGGCGCGGGCGGCGGCCTTCACGCCGCGCAGGGCGTCGGCCGACAGCCGCCATTGGTTGAGGTCGAAGAACAGCTGGAAACGGTCGTCGCCGGCTTTCGGCGCGGCATGGGCGGCGCGCGGCGGCGGCGCGGCGGCGGGAGCCTCGGCCTTGACCGGGGTTTCCAGGGCGCTCATGGCGGCCAGGAAATTCTGGCGGCAGGCGGTGATATCGGCGGTTTTCCAGCCGCGGTCCTGCTCTTCCACCCAGCAGTCGTACTTGACCTGGGCGGTGGCGGTCAGGCTGGGCAGGCGCTGGGGAGCGGCGCCGTCCAGCACCTGCAGCAGGCGGGTGCGGGCGGCGGCAAGATCGGCGGCGGGCTGGCCGCTGACATCCCAGTCGGCGGGGTTTTCCGGCGGCACGGCCACGCCGTGGGCGGCATCCAGGCCCTTCTTGGCGAAATGCCACGAATTGAACCAGCTGTACTGATTCTTCTGGGACTCGGCGAAGGCCAGATACTCGCGGCTCAAGGCCCGGGTAAAGGCGGGCCCGGCCGGCTGGGTGGCTTGCAGATCATCCAGGTAATGGGTGGTTCCCGGAAACGATGCGCAGCCGCTCATCGCCACCGGCAAGGTCAAGGCGGCGATGATCTTGGAAAACCTCTTCATGGTTCCTCCCCATTCCAGAACACGAAGGCGGCGCACAGGTCCGCGCCTCTGCGGGATCACATCCCCCACTTTCGGAATAGCCGCTTTGCGGCGGCAATTCAAGCAGGCATCCGCCAAAGTAATCGGGTGAACGCGCAAAGATCGCGTGTCATGACGGGATGTTCGTCGCGTTGGCGCATTGAGCGTTCGCGCGCAAGCCAAGCGGGCGGATGCCCGTGCCCGGCGAGGGGCGATACAACCGGTCAATGCATTGGGCGGTTGGTATGAGGCATCCACCGGGGGCGCCGGGGCGGGGATTCCCCCCGGTGGCATGGCCGCTCAGCCGGCCAGACCGTCGAGGGCCTGGGCGAAGTCGGCCTTCAGGTCGCGGATGTCCTCCAGGCCCACCGAAAGCCGCAGCAAACCTTCGCCGATCCCCATACGGTGCTTTTCCTCGGGGCTGCGGCTCTGGTGCGTGGTGGTCCAGGGATGGGTGATCAGGCTTTTGGCGTCGCCCAGGTTGTTGGAGATATCCACCAGGGCCAGGCGGTTCAGCAGGGCATAGGCGCCGGCCTTGCCGCCCTTCACCTCGAAGCCGATGATGCCGCCGCCGCCCGTCATCTGCCGCTGGGCCAGAGCATATTGCGGATGGCTGGAAAGGCCGGGATAAAGCACCCGCTCCACCGCCTTATGGCCTTGCAGGACTTCGGCCAGGGCCTGGGCGTTCTCCACATGGCGGGCAATGCGCAGATCCAGGGTTTCCAGGCCCTTCAGCAGCAGCCAGGCGTTGAAGGGCGACAGGCAGGGGCCGGTATGGCGCAGATAGGGGCCGATCACGTCGGTGAGCAGCTGGTTGGAACAGAGAATGGCCCCGCCCAGGCAGCGGCCCTGGCCGTCGATATGTTTGGTGGCGGAATAGACCACCACGTCGGCGCCCAGCTCCAGCGGCTTTTGCAGCAGCGGCGTGGCGAAGACATTGTCCACCACCAGCACCGCTCCGGCGGCATGGGCCAGATCGGCCACGGCGCGGATATCGATCAGCTCCAGGCTGGGATTGGAGGGGGTTTCGATCAGCACGCAGCGGGCCGGGCGCGACAGGGCGCGCTCCCAGGCGGCCAGATCGGCGCCGGGCACCAGTTCGATCTCCACGCCGTAGCGCGGCAAAAGATCGGCCACGATCCACAGGCAGGAGCCGAACAGCGCCTGCGAGGCCACCACCCGGTCGCCGGCCCGCACCTGCGCCAGCAGGGCGGCATGCACGGCGGCCATGCCGCTGGCGGTGGCGCGGCACACCTCGGCGCCTTCCAGCAGCGCCAGCCGTTCCTCGAACATGGTGACGGTGGGGTTGCGGAAGCGGGAATAGACATAGCGTTCCCGCGTGCCGTCGAAGCTTTCCTCGGCCTCCTCGGCGCTGTCGTAGACATAGCCGGAATTGAGGTAGAGCGCCTCGCTGGTTTCGCAGTGGGGCGACCGGCTGAGGCCGCCGCGCACCAGCCGGGTGGCGGTCTGCCAGGCGGCGGGATCGGCGGCGGGCTTCGGGGAACGGGGATCGGACATGGCAAGCTCCTTGACGCAACGCATAAAAAAACCCGACCGGAAATGCAGGTCGGGGCTTTATGCGCGCCAGACCCTTTAGCCGTTTATTTTACGTGGCCGCAAGCCGGTCGACAAATCACCACGATTGATAATTGTCATAGACCCGGCGGCGGGCCGCCGTCAAGGCCGATCGGCCTGTTTGATGGGCGTCCCTCAATCGCCGGGCGCTGGCGTACCGCCAGCTTGGCTTGCGCGCGAACGCTCGCGCGGGCGCTCAACGCGCCATCGCGGCGAAGACGGTATGGCGTAAAACAACATCCGCGCGTTCGTCCGATTGCCCTGCGATCGGCCGCCAACCCTTGTTGATCCGCCCCCGGCTCTGGAGTACATGTGGCGGACCCGTTTTTCAGTCCGGTTCGGAAGAGATTTCCCCTTGGCGCTAGAGCTTACCCTTTCGGCTTTGAAGAGCGGCGGCAAGGCCGCCGTGGCCCGCGCCCTGGCGCTTCTGGAGCAGGCCCCCGACAGCCCCGCGGTGGTGGCCCTGCTGTCCGAGGCCTATGAGGCCCCGCAGGCCCATGTGGTGGGCATGACCGGGCCGCCCGGCGTGGGCAAATCCACGCTGATGAACGCCCTGATCGGCACCTGGCGGCGGCGCGGCCGCCGCGTGGCCTGCATTGCCGTCGATCCCTCCTCGCGCCGCTCCGGGGGCGCCTTGCTGGGCGACCGCACCCGGCTGTCCACCGATCCCGAGGATCAGGGCATCTTCGTGCGCTCCATGGCGGCGCGCGACCGTCTGGGCGGACTGGCCGGGCTGACGGTGTCGGCCATGGTGCTGATGCGGGCCCTCTACGATGTGGTGCTGATCGAAACCGTGGGGGTGGGGCAGTCCGAGACCGATGTGGTGGGCGTGGCCGATACCGTGCTGTTTTGCGTGCAGCCCGGCTCGGGCGACAGTTTGCAGTTCATGAAGGCCGGCATTGCCGAGATCCCGCATCTGGTGGTGGTGACCAAGGCCGATATGGGGCCGGCGGCCACCCGGGCCCGCGCCGATGTGATGGGCGCCCTGTCGCTGTCGGGCGGCGAGGGCGACTGGGAGGCGCCGGTGCTGATGGTGTCGTCGCAGCAGGGGCAGGGGGTGGAGGTTCTGGCCGATGCCATCGACCGCCATGCCGCCCATCTGGCCGAGGGCGGGCGCCTGGACGCCGCCCGGCTGGAGCAGGCCCGGCTGTGGCTGGAGGATGCGGTGCGCGAACGCTTCGGCCGCGAGGGCGTGCGCCGCGCCGGCGCCGATCTGGCCCTGCGGGCCGGCCAATCGCCCTTCCGCCGTTTGGCCGATCTGTCGGCGCGGCTATGACTCCGGCCCGGTTTCTGCCGCCGCTGGCGGCCCTGCTGCTGTGGGCGGGCGCTTCCGCCTGGGCGGCGCCCCTGCCGCGCTGGCGGCCGCTGGATCAGCTGTCGGTGGGCGACCGCTCGCTGGCCGAGCAGGCCCTGGCCCCGCATTTCGGCGATGATCCCCGCCTGTGGCCCGACTGGCTGGAGGTGGTGGGGGTGATGATTCCCGCCGGGATCGACGGCAATATTCTGATCGTGCGCGCCCCCATGCTGCAGGCCTGCGGCGGCTGGGGCTACACGGTGTTCGGCCCGGTCAACGCCGCCGACAGCCGCGACCGCTGGGGGCCGGAGTTCTGCGCCAACACCCTTTTCATCGTGCCGCACGGCCTGGGCGCCCCCGACATCCAGTTCGACGAGGAGGGCTTCACCGCCGATTTCCGCACCTGGAGCCACGAACCGGCCCGCTGGCGCTGGGTCGGGGGCCAGTGGCTGCGCTTTACGCCGAAGGCGATGGCAGGCGCATCCAGCCGGGGCGGGGCAGCGGAGTAAGACGGCAGTCCCCGGCCAGCAGGGCCTCGCCGGGGGCCAGGGCCTCCAGGGCCTCCAGCCGCAGCAGCGCCAGGCCGACACCATCCTGGCTGGAGCGCATCTCGCCGGCGTCGGCCCCCGCCGGGGTGGTCAGCGCCGCGCCGCAGGCCGGGAGATCGG
>JAJZGK010000299.1 GCA_021798485.1 Pseudomonadota bacterium | reverse complement strand
AACAGCCGATTGCTCTACCACTGAGCTACCTGGGAATAACGGCCCTGACGGGCCATCGCATTCCGCATTGTCACGACCGGGCGATGTTTCAACACCCGTTCGGCAGGGCCCGCCTTAATCTGGTCGGGGTTTTAAGCGCAACTCCTGGAGGCCAGGATCGAACCTAAAGATCCCCGTTCGCGGCGGGATTTGGAGGCCGAGACCGGAATCGAACCGATGTGCAAGGATTTGCAGTCCTCTGCATAGCCACTCTGCCACCCGGCCCCTGCTGAACGAAGTGCCGAAACACAACCAAGCGGTCGTGAGGCGGCGGTTATACGGGAAGTGGATCGGGTGGTCAAGAGGGTAAGATGCGCGGGGTGTTTTTTGCCGGCAAGGGGGTGGCAAGCGGGCGGAAATGCGCGCTTTGCCGCGCCGCCGGGATTGTCAAGGCGGCGGCGGGTGGGTATAACTCGCGCTGATGCGCCGCTTGATCCGGCCATTGGTCCTTAATGTCTTAAAGATTTCATCCGAACTTCGGAGCCATCGACGATGAATTACGCTGCTGCCCGGCACAACATGGTGGAAAATCAGATCCGCACCAACCGCGTGACCGATCCCGGCGTGGTGCAGGCGATGGAAAGCGTGCCGCGCGAGGTGTTTGTGCCCAGGCATCTGCGCGGCGTCGCCTATGTGGACGAAGATGTGGCCCTGGGCAACGGCCGGGCCCTGATCATGCCGCTGGTGTTCGCCCGCCTGCTGCAGGGCGCCGCCATCCAGCCCGCCGACGTGGTGCTGGACGTGGGCTGCGCCACCGGTTATTCCGCCGCCGTTCTGGCCCGTCTGGCCAGCACCGTGGTGGCGCTGGAAAGCGATGCCGAGCTGTCGGCCCTGGCCGCCGGCCAGTTCGCCGATCTTGGCGTCGACAATGTGGCTCTGGTGTCGGGGCCCCTGGCCGCCGGCGATGCCGCGCACGGCCCCTATAACGTGATCGTGGTGGAAGGCGCCGTTCCGGCTTTGCCCGCCGCCCTGCTGGAGCAGCTGGCCGATGGCGGCCGCCTGGTGGCGGTGGTGAAGGGCGAAAGCGGCCTGGGCCGCGCCACCCTGGCCACCCGGATCGGCGGCCTGATCTCCAGCCGCGTGCTGTTCGACGCCGCGCTGCCCGGCCTGCCGGGCTTCGAGGCCAAGGCCGCCTTCGCGCTCTGATCCTGTTTCCGGGCAAGGTGTCTGGCCCACCCGCGCCGCTGGATAGGGGCGCGGGTGGGCTTTTCGTTTTCGGCGCAGGCCTTAAGGACACTGGCAAACGACTTGATATTTCTGGATTATTGTCTATCGTGTAGCCTAGCTTGCCCTTGGGATGCGCATTGAGAGCCTGGCGGGGTGCCAGAATTCTTAGGTGTCGGATGCATAGAGGACCAATGAAGACCGCCGGATTGGCGCTGATAAGCCTGGGCATGTCCCTGGCCGCGCCCGCTTTTGCGTCTGCCGAATCCCTGACGGACGCGCTGACGGCCGCCTATGGCGGCAACCCCGCCCTGCAGGCCGCGCGGGCCAAACTGCGCGCCCAGGATGAGGAAGTGCCGCAGGCTTTGTCCAACTGGCGCCCCTCGGTGACCTTGAGCGGCGCCGTGGGCGACAGTGTGATGCGCGGCAACTATGTGCCCAATCTGGGCGAACATAATATGCAGCAAACCTACACCGCCGCCTTGTCGCAGCCCGTTTACCGCGGCGGCCAGACGGAGGATCAGACCGCCCAGGCCAAGGCCGATGTGCAGGCCGGGCGCGCCCAGCTGCACAATACCGAGCAGACGGTGCTGCTGAACGTTGTGACCGCCTACGAGGATGTGTTGCAGGGGCAGGCTCTGGTGGCGCTGAACCGCAATAACGAACAGGTGATGACCCGCGACCTGGAAGCCACCGACGACCGCTTCAAGGTGGGCGAGGTGACCCGGACCGATGTGGCCCAGTCGCAGTCGCGTCTTTCCGGCGCCCATGCCGATCTGGTGCGGGCCGAAGGCGATCTGAAAGCCGCGACCGCCAATTATCTGGCCCTGGTGGGGCATCTCCCCGGCACCCTGACCGATCCGGCGCCGCTCAACACACTGCCGGGATCGGTGGCCGAGGCCCGTGATCTGGCCATGCACGACAATCCCCAGGTGGTGGCGCAGGGCTATGCCGCCGAAGCGGCCCGGCATGCCGTGGATCTGGCCACCGACAAGCTGAAGCCGCGGGTTTCGCTCGATGCCAGCGAAACCAACATGATGGGCGGCCCCGAGGCCTACATTCTGCAGCCGCCGTCATCCAACTTCGTGGTGGCCAACGAGAAAAGCCGGGTCTCCACCGCCACCCTGACGCTGACGGTGCCGATCTATCAGCAGGGCGTGGAATATTCCGATATCCGCCAGCAGAAAAACCTGGCCGGCGAGGCGCGGACCCAGCTGGACGAAATGCGCCGCGATGCCGTGGACTCCGCCACCCGCGCCTGGGAAAATCTGCAGGCGGCCCGCGCCCGCATCACCTCTTACAGCGCCCAGATCAAGGCGGCCCAGGTGGCCCTGGAGGGGGTGCGCAAGGAGAACGAGGTGGGCTCGCGCACGGTGCTCGACGTTTTGAACGCCGAGCAGGAGCTGCTGGCCTCGCAGGTCAATCTGGTGGCGGCCCGGCATGACAGCGTGGTGGCCGAGTTCGCGCTGAAAAGCGCGGTGGGCCAGCTGACCGCGCGGTCGCTGGGTTTGCCGGTGGAAATCTATGACCCGATCAAGCACTATGACGACGTGCGCGGGAAATGGTTCGGTACCTCGGCGTCGCCCGACGACGGCGACGGGGGCAAATAATTTCTGTCAGGGGACGGCCTCCTGTCATGGGAAGGGGGCCCTGTTTGGGATCGGTTGACGATGAGCGACGACAAGGCGCAGCAAGAACCATCGATGGAGGACATTCTGGCCTCCATTCGGCGCATTCTGTCGGAGGATGATGCGGAAGAGGCGGTGAAGGCCCCT
>JAJZGK010000069.1 GCA_021798485.1 Pseudomonadota bacterium | reverse complement strand
CGCTGGGATGGCTTCACGGTGCGGGCCGGGGCGCCATCGGCGGCGGCGGCGCGGCTGCGCCAGCGCAACCGGCTGCGCGAACTGGAAGCCCAGATCGAGGATGCCGAACTGGGGGTGGAGGAAGCCGAACTGGCCGCCGAGCAGGCCGGGGCGGCGGTGGAGCGCCAGGGCGCCGCCGAACGCCAGGCCCGCGACGATGTGAAACGGGCCGAGGCCGAAACCGGCAAACTGCGCGAGGCGCATGCCCGGCTGGCGCAGCGGGCGGCGGCGGCGCAATCGCGCCTGACCGCCCTGGCCGAACAGGCGGCGGCGGCCGAGGCGGATCTGGCCGAAGCGGCGGCGGCGGAACAGGCGGCGCGCCAAACCCTGGCCGGATTTACCGGCAATGATGAAGGCCGCGACAAGGTGGCCCTGCTGCGGGCCGATCTGGCGGAAAGCCGCACCCATCTGGTGGAGGCGCGCTCGTTCCTCGACCGGCTGAAGCGCGAGGCGGGCGACCGCCGCCGCCGCCTGGAGGCCATCGCCGTCGAGGAACGCTCGTGGCGGGAGCGGGTGGCCGGGGCGGCGCGGCACCGCGATGAGTTGGAGGAGCGGCGCGAGGCCGCCCTGGAAGAGATGGAACGGCTGGCGGCCCTGCCGCTGGAGATCGAGGAGCGGCGCGACGCCCTGTTGGACCAGATCGCCGCCGCCGAGGAGGAGCGCCGCCGCGCCGCCGCCGTTCTGGCCGATAGCGAGCAGTTTCTGGCCACCGCCGACCGCGCCCTGCGCGAGGCCGAGCAGGCCCTGGCGGCGGCGCGCGAGGAGCGCATCCGCCGCGAGGCGGCGGTGGCGGCGGCGGCGCAAGGGGCGCGCACCCTGGCCGAGCGCATCGCGGAAAAACTGGATCTGACGCCCGAGGCCCTGGCGGCACGGGAAGGCGAGGCGGATCCGGCCCAGATCCCCGAGCTGGAGCCCAAGCTGGAACGGCTGCTGCGCGACCGCGACGCCATGGGCCCGGTCAATCTGCGCGCCGAGGCCGAGGCCGGAGAGCTGGAAGGGCAGATGGCCGGCCTGACCGCCGAAAAGGAGGATCTGATCGCCGCCATCGCCAAGCTGCGCCAGGGCATCGGCGAGATCAACCGCGAGGGGCGCGAGCGGCTGCTGGCCTCGTTCGAGGCGGTGGATCAGCATTTCCGCCGCCTGTTCACCCATCTGTTCGGCGGTGGGCGCGCCCATCTCACCCTGACGGAGTCCGCCGATCCGCTGCAGGCCGGACTGGAGATCATGGCCAGCCCGCCCGGCAAGCGCCTGCAGATCCTGTCGCTGCTGTCGGGCGGCGAGCAGGCCCTGACGGCCCTGGCGCTGCTGTTCGCGGTGTTCATGACCAATCCGGCCCCCATCTGCGTGCTCGACGAGGTGGATGCGCCGCTGGACGACGCCAATGTCGACCGCTTCTGCAGCCTGGTGGCCGAAATCGCCCAGACCTCGCGCACCCGCTTTCTGGTGGTGACGCACCACCGCATGACCATGGCCCGCATGGACCGCCTGTTCGGGGTGACCATGGCCGAACGCGGCGTTTCCACCCTGGTTTCGGTGGATCTGCACGCCGCCGAGGCCCTGCGCGAGCTGTGAGCAGAGGGTGAAATCCGGGTGTTGTGACGGGGGCTTGAGAAAAACCCACGGTTTGGCGGCAAAGGCCGGGTTGCGGGCCTTGACAGAGTGGGGGGCAAATCATATGGTGCCCGCGCTTTTCGCTTCCATGCGGCCTGCCGGGGTTTAGGAGTGCGCCCTCATCATGACGGACAAATCCGACGACCATCGCAGCCTGGATGATCTGGATGCCCGCTTGCGCGCCGCGCAAGCCCGGGAAGAGATCGAAACGGGGCGGGCGCAGGAGCGGGAGCGGCGTGTGGACAATACGGGCATGGGCCTGGGGTTCCGCATCGCCATTGAGTTGGTAGTGAATATCGCCGTCGGTGCGGGGCTGGGCTATTTTCTGGATAAATGGCTCGGAACAAAACCCTGGTTGATGGTGGTGTTCGTGTTCCTGGGGGCAGCCGCCGGCGTGGTCAACGTGTACCGCGTCGCCAAGGGGTTCGATGACTCCGTTGGACTTGGGCGGGCCATGCGCCACGGGAGCGATGGTCAGACGGACGATCCTTAAGAGAGGCATGCGGTGGCAAATCCGGTCGAACAGTTCCAGATCGAACCCTTGGTTCCTCTCCATGTCGGAGGGGTGAACATCTCGTTCACCAACTCGGCTCTGCTCATGGTGATCTCGATCTCGCTGACGATGGCGTTCCTGACGCTGTCGGTGCGCTCGCGCGCGCTGGTGCCGGGGCGCTGGCAGTCGATGGCCGAGGTGTTCTACGAATTCGTCGCCAACATGGTGCGCGACAATGTGGGAAGCGAGGGGCGCAAGTTCTTCCCCTTCATCTTCACGCTGTTCATGTTTCTGCTGTTCGGCGATCTGCTGGGCCTGGTGCCCTACTCCTTCACCTATACCAGCCATATCATCGTCAATTTCGGCCTGGCCCTGACGGTGTTCGTCGGCGTCACCATCATCGGCTTCATGCGGCACGGCACCCATTATCTGCGGATGTTCTTCCCGCATGGGGCGCCGATCCTGACCGCGCCGATCCTGATCCCGATCGAGCTGATTTCCTATATGTCCCGTCCCTTCAGCCTGTCCATCCGTCTGTTCGCCAACATGACGGTGGGCCACATCATGCTGAAGGTGATCGGCGGTTTTGTGATCGCCCTGGGCGTTCTGGGCATTCTGCCCTTCGCCTTCCTGTCGGCCATCACCGTTCTGGAGTTCGGCATCGCCATCCTCCAGGCCTATGTGTTCACCATTCTCTGCTGCATCTATCTGAACGACGCCATTCACATGCACTGAAGGCCGTTTGGGGCTGTTGTCCTGAGATACGTTTGTCATCGGTATTCGTTTCAAGAAAGGGAAGTGTTATGGAACCTCAAGCTGCGAAGATGATTGGTGCTGGTCTGGCCGCCATCGGCATGATCGGTTCGGGTATCGGCGTGGGTAACATCTGGTCGAACCTGATCGCCACCGTCGGTCGCAACCCCGCCGCCAAGTCCACCGTGGAACTCTACGGCTGGATCGGCTTCGCCGTGACCGAGGCTATCGCCCTGTTCGCCCTGGTGGTCGCCCTGATCATTCTGTTCGTCTAATCACCGTTCCTTAAGACGAATACGAAATTTCGGATCAGCCGGCGGCTCCCTTCCGGAGCGGCCGGCTCATTCGTATGAAGTCGCAGAAGCGAACAGGAAGCAAAGAGCGATGCCTCAATTCGACCCAACCTTCTTCGCCCCGCAGCTGTTCTGGCTGCTGGTGACGTTCGTCGTGCTCTATATCCTGATGTCGACCCTGGCCATGCCGAAGATCGGCGGGGTGCTGGAAGACCGTCAGCGCAAGATCGACGACAATCTGGACAAGGCCGCCAAGCTGAAGGCCGAAGCCGAGGCCGCCATCGCCGTCTACGAACAGGCTCTGGCCGATTCGCGGGCCCAGGCTCAGAAAATTCTGCGCGATAGCGCCGATGCCCTGGCGCGGCAGTCCGAAGCCAGGCAAAAGGACCTGGGCGACCGCCTGGCCGCGCAGATCAAAGCCGGTGAGGCCCGTATCGCCGCCGCCAAGGACCAGGCCCTGGCCCATGTCCGCGACGTGGCCGTGGATGTCGCCAAAAGCGCGGCCGGCAAGCTGACCGGCGTGTCGCTCGACGATACCAAGATCGCCGGCGCCGTAGCCGCCGCCATGCAGGAGGGGCGCTGATGTTTCTGATGTCCGTAGCCCAGGCCGCCGAAACGGCCGCTCCGCAGGCCACTCAGGCCGTGACCCAGGCCGTTCAGGCGGCGCCGCAGGCCGCCGCCAAGGCCGCCCAGGCCGTGCAAGCCGCTCATCCCGCCGCCGCCGCCCATCCCGCGGCGTCGGAAGGCTTCCTCAGCCTCAGCAGCCCGGAAACCTGGGTGGCCCTGGCTTTCGTGCTGGTGGTGTCGCTGCTGGCCAAGCCGGTGTTCCGCGGCATCACCGCCGCGCTTGATGCCCGCGGTGAAAAGATCCGCGCCCGTATCGACGAGGCCGAGCGCCTGCGCACCGAAGCCCAGGAGACTCTGGCCGCTTACCAGAAGAAGCAGCGTGAGGCCATGAAGGAGGCCGAGGGCATCGTGGCCCATGCCAAGGCCGAGGCGCAGCGCTTTGCCGCCAAGGCCGCCGCCGAACTGGACGAACTGCTGGCCCGGCGCGAGCAGCAGGCCATGGACCGTATCGCCCAGGCCGAGGCCGAGGCCATGCGGGAGGTGCGCAATCTGGCGGTGGATATCGCCATGAAGGCCACCCGCACGCTGATCGCCGAAACCCTGACGGCGGCTCAGGCGTCCGCCCTGGTGGATGCCGCCATCGCCGATCTGCCCAACCGCCTGCACTAAACGGCCGGTTTCCGCAGTCTGCTAAAACCCCCGGTGGCCTGGCCGCCGGGGGTTTTGCGCGTTCGGATGTGAAACATGGACGAACGCGATAAGACGGGGTATGTGATAGGGACTGAGATCGCATTAAGCGGCTAACGAAGGCCCGCCCGTCCAAGGCATCCGGCGCGGCGGCAGGGAAAGAGGAGACATCCACCCATGGCTTGGCAAAAAGGCGCCGTCCTGTCGCTGTTCCTGGGGGCCTCTTTGGCCGTGCTGTCGGCGGGCTGGCAGGGCGCCCTGGCGGAAACGCCTTACGATGCCGGCGTGGCCGCCTACAGCCGGGGGGATTATGCCGCCGCCCGCCAGGCCTGGGAGCAGGCCCTGAGCGGCGGTGATTGGGAGGCGGCCCGCAATCTGGGGCTGTTGTACCGCAAAGGCTTAGGGGTGGCGCCGGATGCAGGGCGCGCCCTGGACTATTACCGCGAAGCGGCGGCCCATGGCGTGATCAACGCCCGCCTTAATCTGGCCGAGCTTTACCTGTCCGGCCAGGGGGTTCCGCGCGATGTGGCCAAGGCCAAGGCCCTGCTGCAGGCGGCGGCCGATGCCGGCAACATGGCGGCCCGCTATCGCCTGGATGAAATCCAGGACGCCGAGGCCCGCGGCGGCCACGAACTGGCCCTGACCGCGCCCAGCAGCGGTCCGCGCCTGACCCCGGTTGCCGCCGCCGCCGTGCCGTCGCCCGCCCAGGATCAACTGTCGCCGCCGCCGCATCAGCCCGAGCCGCCTCAGGCCAAGGCCAAGCCGCCTCAGGCCAAAACCGAGCGCCACCGCGATCCGCCGCCCGACAGCCCTCGGGCCGCCGTTTCACCGCCGGTTCCGGGCCGCAAGCCGCCGCCGCCGGCATCGGCGCCGCGTCTGAACAAAGCGGTGGTGGCTGTGGTGCGGCAGGTGGCCGCCGATGTGCCGCCGCCGCTGCCGCTGGCCCAGATCGATGCCATGCCGGTGCGCCTGGCGCCGCTGCGCGAGCCGGGGCAGATCCGCGTGCATGTGGCTTCGTACCGCGACGAAGGCGCGGCGGCGCAGGGCTGGCTGCGCTACAATCTGCCGGGCCTGTCGCCCGATCTCGATGCCGTGGTGGTGCCGGGGCAGGGGCGGTTCGTGCGGCTTTATGCCGTGGGGCCGCGCGATCTGGTGCTGGACCTGTGCGCCGATGCCAAAACCCGCGGCGCCTGGTGCGCCGCCGGCCAGGCGAAAAAATAAGCGCGCCTCCGGCGGCCCTAAGGCGGGCCGCCGGTTTGGTCCGCTGTCATACCGGCCAACCCTTGAAGTGACGGGTTGGCCGGTCTCCAGCGAGCCTTGAGCGAGCGGCCAAGGCGGCGGATGCCGCCGCCCGGCGAGGGACGATACAACCGGTCAATGCATTGGCCGGTTGATATTACAGCCCCTTTTTCGCCAGCCAGGCCAGGATGGCGTCGGCGCTGGGCTGGCGCCAGTGATGGTCCAGCATCAGGCCGTGCGGGGCGCCGTGCAGAATCTCCAGATCGGCATGCCAGAAGGTGGCGGTTTCGCGGAAGGCCGAGATGGGCAGGAACACATCGGCGTCGCCGCCCAGCACCAGGCAGGGCAAAGCCTGCTCGCCCAGGCGGGGCATGGGCTGCGGCGGGCACAGCAGTTCCGCCGAGATGCGATGCGATTCCGGCTGCAGCTTCGGCAGTAGCGGCGCCACCGCCTCGGGCGGGGTTTCGGCCGAGAAGAAGGCGCGGTGGATGATGTCCGGCGTCACTGCCTTCGGTCCCAGGCTTTGCAGCAGGCCCAGCTGCCACAGCACGTCGGGGGCGAAGGAGGACAGGTGCAGGGCCGAGGAGGCCAGCCCCGAAGGCGGCACCGAGGCCATCAGGACCATGCCGGCCAGGGCCGCGCCCGAGGAGGCGTAATGCTGCGCCACGATGCCGCCCATGGAATGACCGATCACCACCGGCGGGGCATCGAGCTGGCCGGCGGCGGCGGCCACGTCGGCCAGATAATCCTCCAGGCTGGCCCAGGTCAGTTGCCCTTCGCTGCCGCCATGGCCGCGCAGCGAAACCGCATAGGCGGCATAGCCCTTCTTGGCCATGTGGGCCAGGGTGAACTCGTTCCAGATCCAGGCGCCGCAATAAGAGCCGTGAACGAACAGCAGGGGCGGATGGCTTCCCTTGGCCTTGGCCGGGGGTTGGCAGTGCAAGATTTCCAGCTTCACCGTAAGTCTCCCTGTTGCCGTTTCTGCCTTTACTATAGCCCGCCCTTGGCCGTTCGTCTCGTCCTACATCCTGTGGGCGAGGGACTGTCACGGCACGGAAACCCTACGGCGCCGCGCGGGAAATAACCACGCCGGCCTGCCAAGGGCCTTGAGTCGCCGTCGGTTCTGTGTATGATGCACCGCCACTTCCATACCAGCGTTTATTAAGAACCGGAGGCGGCATGCAGATCAAGGAAGCCCTCACTTTCGACGACGTGCTTCTGGTGCCGGCGGCATCAAGCGTTCTGCCCGCAACCGTCGATACCCGCACCCGCCTGACCAAAAGCATCGAGCTGGGCATCCCCCTGGTCTCGGCGGCCATGGACACGGTGACGGAAAGCCGTCTGGCCATCGCCATGGCCCAGGCCGGCGGCATCGGCATCATCCACAAGAATTTCGATATCGCCGCCCAGGCCGAGGAAGTGCGCCGCGTCAAGCGCTACGAGTCCGGCATGGTGGTCGATCCCCTGACCATCTATCCCGACCAGCCGCTGGCCGATGCCCTGAAGCTGATGGAAATGCATAATTTCTCGGGCTTCCCGGTGGTGGAACGCGGCACCGGCAAGCTGGTGGGCATTCTGACCAACCGCGACGTGCGCTTCGCCACCGATCCTTTGCAGCCGGTCTCGGAACTGATGACCCGCGAACGCCTGGTCACCGTGGAGGGCGGCGTTCCCCAGGAGGAGGCCCGCCGCCTTTTGCATCAGCGCCGCATCGAGAAGCTGCTGGTGGTGGACAAGGACTACCGCTGCGTGGGCCTGATCACCGTGAAGGATATCGAAAAGGCCAAGGCCTATCCCAATGCCTGCAAGGATGGCCAGGGCCGCCTGCGCGTGGGCGCCGCCACCGGTGTCGGCGAGGACGGCATGGCCCGCGCCGCCGCCCTGATCGAGGCCGGGGCCGACGTGGTGATCATCGATACCGCGCACGGCCATCATAAGAATGTGGTGGATGCGGTGCGCGCCGTGAAGGCGGCCTATCCGGCGGCGCAGATCATCGCCGGCAACATCGCCACGCCCGAGGCCGCCGCCGCCCTGATCGAGGCCGGGGCCGACGCCGTGAAGGTGGGCATCGGGCCGGGCACCATCTGCACCACCCGCATCGTGGCCGGGGTGGGCGTGCCGCAGCTCTCGGCCATCATGGAGGTGGCGGAGCGGGCCGGCGAGGTGCCGGTGATCGCCGACGGCGGCATCAAATATTCGGGCGATGTGGCCAAGGCCATCGCCGCCGGCGCCTCGGCGGTGATGATCGGCTCGCTGCTGGCCGGCACCGAGGAAAGCCCCGGCGAGGTGTTCCTCTATCAGGGCCGCTCTTACAAGAGCTATCGCGGCATGGGCTCGCTGGGGGCCATGGCCCGCGGCTCGGCCGACCGCTATTTCCAGGCGGAAGTGAACGACAAGCTGAAGCTGGTGCCGGAAGGCATCGAGGGCCGCGTGGCCTACAAGGGCCCGGTGGGCACGGTGATCCACCAGCTGGTGGGCGGCCTGCGCGCCGGCATGGGCTATACCGGCAACGGCACCATCGCCGCCATGCAGAAGCACTGCACCTTCCGCCGCATCACCTCGGCGGGCCTGCGGGAATCCCACGTGCACGACGTGTCGATCACCAAGGAAGCGCCCAACTACAAGAGCGAGGGTTAAGCCCTTGACGCCCGGCGCCCGGCTGGCGGCCGTTATCGAGCTTCTGGAGGAGATCGACCGCCAGGACCGCCCCGCCGACGGGGTGGCCTCGGCCTATCTGAAGGCCCGGCGCTATATCGGCGCCAAGGACCGCCGGGCCATTTCCGAGCGGGTGTGGGGCATCTTGCGCCGCCGCGCCCGCCTGGACTGGTGGCTGGCGCGGGAAGGCTGCGCGGTTTCGGCCCGGGCCCGGCTGCTGGCCGATCTGGCCCTGACCGAGCGCAGAAGCCCCGCCGACATCGGTAGCGAACTCACCGCGGGCGAGCGCCATGCCGGGGCCATGCTGCCGGCCGACTGGGCGCTGCTGCAGGCCCTGAAGGGCCGCGATCTGTTCCATCACGACATGCCGGCCTGGGTGAAGGGGGAGTATCCCGCCTGGCTGGAGCCCCGTCTGGCCGAAAGCCTGGGCGATCGGCTGGCCGCCGAGATGGCGGCGCTGCGCGACGAGGCGCCGGTGGATCTGCGGGTCAATACCCTGAAGGGTGACCGCGCCGCGGCCAAGGCCGCCCTGGCCGCCGAGGGCCTTCAGGCCGAGGAGACGCCGCTGTCGCCCCTGGGGCTGCGGCTGCCGGCGCGCATCACGCTGACGGCCCAGGCCGCCTTCCGCGCCGGGCTGGTGGAGGTGCAGGATGAAGGCTCGCAGCTGCTGGCCCTGCTCACCGATGCCCGTCCCGGCATGGCGGTGATGGATTTCTGCGCCGGGGCCGGCGGCAAAACCCTGGCCCTGGCCGCCTGCATGGAAAACAAGGGCCGCCTGGTGGCCTGCGATGTCAATGAACGCCGTTCGGAAAAGGCGGTGCTGCGCCTGCGCCGCGCCGGGGTGCATAACGTCACCCGCCGCGTGCTGGACAGCGAAAGCGATAAATGGGTGAAGCGCCAGTCCGGCATGTTCGACCGCGTGCTGGTGGATGCGCCCTGCTCCGGTTCGGGCACCTGGCGGCGCAACCCCGATGCCAAATGGCGCTTCAGCGAACAGGGCCTGGCCGAACTGGTGGCCCTGCAGGGGCGCATTCTGGCCAGCGCCGCCCGCCTGGTGAAACCGGGCGGACGGCTGATCTATTCCACCTGTTCGCTGCTGGCCGACGAGGATCAGGCCCAGGTGCGGGCCTTCCTGGAGGCCCATGCCGATTTCCATCTGCTGCCGCTGCCGCCGCTGTGGGCGGAAACGGTGGCGGCGCGGGGCGGCGGCGCCTGCCCCGGCGACGGCGACCTGCTGGTGCTGACCCCCGGCCGCGATAAAACCGACGGCTTTTTCGCCGCCATTCTGGAGCGGCGCGCTTAAAGCCGCCGCGCGGGAAGGGGAATTGCCCGAAACCGCAGACTGTGACAGTTTGTTGACATGTGAAACCGCGCCGTGCCCCCCGCTCGTGCCGAGCGGGCCGCGCCCGCCGTTGCCTGGGTTCCTCCATGTCTTTAAAAAACAAGCTTCTTATCGCCGCCGCCGCCATCGTTCTCACCCTGTGCCTGCTGGTGGGGCTGGCGTCTTATGCCCTGCTGTCGCAGCAGCGCCTGGGGGATCTGGCCGTGCGCATCGAGGCCATTCCGGCGCAGACGCTGGATCTGCGGCGCAGCGAAAAGGATTTCCTGGCCCGGCGCACCCTGGCCGAACGCGACGGATTCGACGTCAAGCTGGCGCGGATCCGCGCCCTGCTGGCGGAGATTGACAGGCGTGGCGCCACCCTGGGTCTGGCGGATGTGCATCGGCATGTGCTGGTGCTGTCGGCGGTGGTGGAGGCCTATGCCGCCAGCTTTCACCGCCTGGCGGAAAACGAAATCGCCGTGGGCTTGAACGAGAACGACGGTCTGCAGGGCCGCATGCGCACCGCCATTCATGCCGCCGAACATATCTTCACCGCCGCCGGGAGCGATCGCCTGGATAAGGACATGCTGATGCTGCGGCGAAATGAAAAGGATTTCATGTTACGGCATGAGGACGCCTATCTGGCCAGCCACGCCCGCAATACCGCCGTGCTGCTGGCCGATCTCGATGCCGACACCAACCTGAGCGCGGCGCAGCGGCAGGCGGCCAAGGCGGTGGTGGCCACCTATGTCGACAGTTTCCACGACTATGCCGAGGGTGTGAAGAAATCGGGCCTGACGCCTGGAGACGGCCTGCAGGGGACGATGCGCGCCGCCGTGCACCGGATGGATGGCGCCACCGCCGCCTTTCAGCGCGATCTGGGGGCCGATCTGCGGGCCGGCATGCGCCATCGGCTGTGGGAACTGGTGGTGCCGTCGGTGCTGATCGGGGGGCTCTTCGTGGTGGCGCTGATCGGGCTGGGGCGCTCCATCGTCGGGCCGGTGCGGGCCATGACCCAGGTGATGGTGGCGCTGTCGTCGGGGGATCGCGCCGTGCCCGTGCCCTATACCGGACGCGGCGACGAGATCGGCGCCATGGCGCAATCGGTCTCCACCTTCAAGGAGGGGCTGATCCGGGCCGAGCGGCTGGATGGCGAGGCGAAGGCCCGCCAGAAGGCGGATCTGGACCGTGGCCGCAAGCGCGATCTGCTGGCGGCCGATTTCGACGTGATGATGCGCCGGGTGCTGGAAAAACTGTTCGGCACGGTGGGGCGGGTCAAGGATGCCTCGGCGCGGTTGCACACCGCCGCCGGCGAGATCGGCGTGCGGGGCAGCGCGGTGTCGGACCTGGTGGCCCAGTCCACCGGCAATGTGCAGGCGGTGGCGGGCGCCGCGGCGCAACTGGGGGCCTCGACCCTGGATATCAGCCGCCGGGTGCAGGATACCACCCGCATCACCCAGGAGGCGGTGGACGGCGTGCGCACCGCCGACACCACCATCGACGGTTTGTCGACGGCGGCCCAGAAAGATCGGTGAAATCGTTAAGCTGATCACCGATATCGCCGGGCAAACCAATCTTCTGGCCTTGAACGCCACCATCGAGGCGGCGCGGGCCGGCGAGGCCGGCAAGGGCTTCGCCGTGGTGGCCGGCGAGGTGAAAAATCTGGCCAATCAGACGGCACGGGCCACCAGCGAGATCGCCGAGCAGGTGTCGGGCATTCAGAGGTCCGCCCAGGCCAGCGTTGCCGCCATGAAAAGCGTGGGCGCGGCTATCGAGCAGGTCAACAGCGTGATCGGTTCCATCGCCGCGGCGGTGGAGGAACAGAACGCCGCCACCGCCGATATCGCCCGCAATGCCGCCGAGGCGGCGGCGGGAACGCGGATGGTGGAAGGCAATATCGCCGAGGTTTCGGCGGCGGCCGCCACCACCACCGGCATGGCCGAACAGATGGAGGCGGTGGCCGGGCTGCTGGAGCAGGACGGCAAGGGCCTGGCCCGGCATGTGGAGACCTTTCTCGGCACGATGAAGGCGGTGTGACCGCGACGGCATGCCGGGAAGAGGCGATTTTGCCGCGGCGCCGATAAAACCTCTTGCTATTTGAGGGTATCGGGTGTTTTCTGAGGCACTGATAATCATTCGCATCTGTGGAGCGAGGAACGGATGTCTCAGTCGATGGTTCGCCCGGTGCCGGGGCGGCGGCTTTGGGCGGTGTTGGCGGCCATCGGGCCCGGCCTGATCGTCATGCTGGCCGATACCGATGCCGGCAGCATCATTACGGCGGCGCAAAGCGGCGCGCAATGGGGCTACCGGCTGCTGCTGCTGCAGGCGCTGCTGATCCCGGTGCTGTACGTGGTGCAGGAGATGACCGTGCGTCTGGCCCTGGTCACCGGCAAGGGGCATGGCGAACTGATCCGCGAAACCTTCGGCGTCAAATGGGCCTGGTTTTCCTGTTCCACCCTGCTGCTGGCCTGTCTGGGGGCCTTGATCTCGGAATTCAGCGGCATGGCCGGGGTGGGGCAGCTGTTCGGCATTCCGGCCTGGCAGACCATGCTGGTGCTGGTGGGCGGCATGGTGCTAATGATCTGGACCCGGTCCTACCGCTCGGTGGAGCGCATCGCCGTGGCCTTCGGCGCCTGCGAGCTGGTGTTCCTTTATGTGGCTCTGAAGGCCCATCCCGATGGTGCCGCCCTGGTGGACGGCCTGCGCCACATGCCCCTGGGCGATCATAAATATCTTTATCTGGTGGCCGCCAATATCGGTGCGGTGATCATGCCGTGGATGGTGTTTTTCCAGCAGTCGGCCCTGGTGGAAAAGGAACTGGGCCCCAGCGCCCTGAAGATCGCCCGCCGCGAAACCGTGATCGGCGCCGTGGTGACGCAGATCGTTATGGCCGCCGTGCTGGTGGCCGCCGCCGCCACCATCGGCACCACCAATCCCAATGCCCCTCTCGATACCGTGCAGCAGATTTCCGATACCCTGGTGCCCTATCTGGGCTGGGGGGTGGGCCGCGCCGTGTTCGTGCTGGGCATGACCGGAGCGGCCATGGTGGCGGCCATCGTGGTGGCCCTGACCGCCGCCTGGGGCGTGGGCGAGGTGGCGGGCTATCGCCGCTCCCTGGCCGATCACCCGCGCGAGGCGCCGTGGTTTTACGGCATTCTCACCGCCTGTCTGGTGCTGGCGGGGGGGCTGGTGGCCTCCAACGCCGTCAATCTGGTCAATCTCAGCGTTGGTGTCGAGGTGCTGAACGCCCTGCTGCTGCCGGTGGTGCTGGGCTTCCTCTACGCCCTGGCCCGCAAGGCCCTGCCCGAGGAATACCGCCTGAAGGGCGGCTACGGCCTGGTGGCCGGCGCGGTGGTGCTGGTCACCGCCGGCTTCGGGGTATTCTCGGCGGTTTCCAGCTTCTTCGCATAAATCATAAAAAAACAGGGGGACCGCACAGGCGATCCCCCTGGGCACGCCGGAGATCATACCGGCCAACCATTGAAGTGACTCGTTGGCCGGTCTCCAGCGAGCCTTGAGCGAGCGGCCAAGGCGGCGGATGCCGCCGCCCGGCGAGGGACGA
>JAJZGK010000298.1 GCA_021798485.1 Pseudomonadota bacterium | reverse complement strand
CATAACCGACCCCCATCGCCAACGCGCCGCATAATCCGGTTGCCAGCATTGCCTTTTGAATCGTTTTCTTCATTTTCATTGGATTCCCTCCCATAAAATTATGAGTAAGGTGTCCGGCCCGCACCGCGCGCGCCGGAACCCGGAACGGCCGGCAGGCCGGCCGATTTATATACTGCTCTCGCCCCGGCATAAGATAACTCCATGTCCGTCGGGTGTGCTTCCAAGCCATAAAAGCGGCGAGGCACTGCTTCTACTATGGGATGTCTTGTCAGCGGGCGGGCAAAACCGGCCACTTGCGGGCAGGTGAAAACCGGCCACTTTAAGGACGATGCAAGGAGTTCGTAGGCTTGACGCTTTTCGTACTGGAAAGCGAGGAAGTTACGAATGTCCAATCATCTGGAAGTGGCCATGATACAAGCAGTTACAACCCTTTATGCGCGCGGCTGGTCGCGGCGGCGGATTGCCCGGGAACTGGGCATTCACCGGGAGACGGTGAGCCGGCATCTGGCGTTGGCGGCAAAACCGGCCAGGAACCCGCCCGCCGGGTCGGAGGTGCTCTGCGGATGGCCGCCACCGCCGTTGAACCGGCCCCCCACGGCCCCGGTGGATACGGATTCAAAACCGGCCACGAACCTGCCCGCCGGGTCCGTGGCGTGGGGCCAAGGCGACGAAGCCTCCGCCGTCCCGGCCAATCTCGCGGTCACTGGCGCAATGGCCAGCGTCGCGCGGCCGGGTCCGCCGAGCGTATGCGAATCCTACCGGCTGGTCATCCAAGCGAAGCTCCAACAAGGACTCACGGCCCAGCGCATCTATCAGGACCTGGTGGGCGAGGCGAGCTTCCGGCATAGCTACGACAGCGTCAAACGCTTCGTGCGGCACTTGTGCGTCGCCGGCGCGTTACCGTTCCGGCGGATGGAATGTGCTCCCGGCGAGGAGGCCCAGGTGGACTTCGGCCGCGGCGCGCCGCTGGCGGATTCCGCCGGGCGTCGCCGCGGCACCTGGGTGTTCCGCATCGTGCTGTCCCACAGCCGCAAGGCCTACAGTGAGGCGGTGCTGCGGCAGACGACAGAAGACTTCCTGGCCTGTCTGGAGAACGCCTTCTGGTCGTGGGGCGGCGTCGTGCGCACCTTGGTCATCGATAATTTACGCGCCGCGGTGACCCGCGCCGACCGCTACGAGCCGGAACTCAATCCGCGCGTGGCGGCGTTCTGCGTCCATTACGGAACGGTGATTTTGCCCTGTCGTCCCTATGCCGCGCGGCACAAAGGCAAAATTGAACGGGGCATCGGCTACGTCAAAGACAACGGCCTGAAAGGACGTACCTTCGCCACCCTGGCTGGGCAGAACGAATACCTGCGGCACTGGGAACAGACCATTGCCGATACCCGCATCCATGGCACGACCCGCCAGCAGGTCGGCCCGCTCTTCACGGCGGTGGAACGGCCGGCGCTGCTGCCCTTGCCCGTCGAACGCTTCCCTTACTTCCAGGAGAGCCTGCGGAGTGTGCATCGCGACGGCCACGTGGAGGTGGCCAAGGCCTACTACTCGGTGCCGCCGGAGTACGTCACGCGGCAGGTCTGGGCGCGCTGGGATGCCCACACCGTGCGGATTTTCAATCACCGCCGCGAGCAGATCGCCCTGCACGCCCGTCGTCCGGCGGGCCGCTTCGCCACCGCCGTGGCGCACATCCACAGCGCCAAAATCTGGGGCGTGGAGCGTGGCGCGGCGTATCTGTTGCAGCGGGCGGCGCTCTTGGGTTCCCACGCCGCGCAGTGGGCGCAGGCGATGTTGCAGAACCGCGGCATTGAAGGCGTCCGAGTCTTGCAGGGGCTGCTGAGCCTGGCGAGCCGCTATCCGGCGGGGGCCATCGACCAGGCCTGCCAGGTGGCCGTGAGCCACCAGTCCTATCGGCTGCGGGCGCTGCGCGAACTGCTGACCCACGGCGGGACGGTGCAGGAGCCCCTCCCGCTGCTGGAGGCGCATCCGCTGATCCGCCCGCCGGAAGAATACGCGGCGTTGGTGCAGGCGGCCTTCCACGGAACCACCGATCCCGTTCCCCATGATCCGGCGACCGGGAGCACGCAAGCCAACTTACGGAAAGGAGCTTCTTCATGAAAGACGCCTTGCGCCAAGCGCTCAAGCAGTTGCGACTCTCGGGCTTGTGCCAGAACCTGGAGATCCGCTTGCAGGAAGCCAGCGGCAACCATTTGAGCCACGGCGAGTTCCTGGAACTGCTGGTACAGGATGAACTGACGGTGCGACGGGATCGACTGATCCAACGGCGGGTCAAGGCCGCCGGCTTCCGTGAGTTGCGGACCCTGGAGGACTTTGACTGGCAGTTCAATCCCTCCATCAGTCGCAAACAGGTTTATGAATTGGCGACGGGCCGCTTCATCGAAGAACGCCGCGATGTGCTGTTGCTCGGCCCGCCGGGCGTGGGCAAAAGTCACTTGGTGCAAGCGTTGGGCTACCAGGCCATCCGCGCCGGCTGGGTGGTCTACTATCGCTCCATCTTCGACGTGGTGCGCGACTTCCTGCGGGAAGAAGCCTTCGCCGGCCAGGACAAAGTGCTCAGCCGCTATCTCAAACCGGACCTGCTGGTCATCGATGACATGGGCATTAAACAACTGCCGCGCCGCAGTGGCGAGTTCCTCTTCGAAATCATCCTGCGGCGTTACGAAACCCGTTCGACGATGATGACTTCCAACCGGCCCTTGGAAGACTGGGGCAAACTGCTGGCTGATGTGCCTTCGGCCACGGCGATCCTGGACCGCTTCCTGCACCACGCGGAAGTCCTGTCCATAACCGGGCGGAGTTACCGGCTGAAGGATCGGGCCGGCAAGCCGCCGCCCTCGACGGCACCAAAGAAGGGCGCGGCCGCCCCGGCGGCTAACGCCACCTGACAAACGCCTGGCCAACTACTTGACGGGAACGCGACGGATGACGTATATAGGAAGCGCAATAACTGGCCGGTTTTGACCCGCACCTCCCTGGCCGGTTTTCACCTGCCCGCTGACACCTCGCATG
>JAJZGK010000297.1 GCA_021798485.1 Pseudomonadota bacterium | reverse complement strand
GCCATGTTCTCGATGTGGTGGACGATCTTCTGGGCGATCAGATCGATGCCGATCTGCATGGCGATATTCTAACCCTGACCTTCAGCGGCGGCGCCCAGTTCATTTTGAACAAGAACGCCCACCTGCTGCAGATGTGGCTGAGCTCCCCCGAAAGCGGCGCCTGGCATTTCGAATGGCGGGACGGCGCCTGGATTTCCACCCGCGGCGGCGGCGAGGCCCTGGAGGCCCTGCTGGCCGCCGAGCTGGCGGCCAGAACCGGGCGCCCCGTGCGGTTCTGAGACCAGCCGGCCAACCCGTCACTTCAACGGTTGGCCGGTATGATTACCGCTGATCCATGCGGATTTCGATACGGCGGTTTTTGGCGTAGGCGGTTGGGCTGTTGCCGGGATCGATGGGATCGAACTCGCCGAAACCGGCGGCGGCCAGACGGTTCTGCGGGATGCCCTGCGAGGCCAGGAACTTCACCACCGACACGGCGCGGGCGGTGGACAGCTCCCAGTTGGACTGGAAGCGCGGATTGTGGATGGGCTGGCGGTCGGTATGGCCGTCCACCCGGAGCACCCAGTTGATATCGGGCGGGATCTGTTTGATCAGGGTTTTCAGGCCGGCGGCCAGCTGCGTCAGCTGCTGGCGGCCGTTGTCGCCAAGATCGGCCGAGCCGCTGGCGAACAGCAGTTCCGATTGGAAGACGAAGCGGTCGCCCTCGATGCGGATGCCGGGGCGGTCGCCCAGGATTTTGCGCAGCCGCCCGAAGAATTCCGATCGGTAGCGGGCCAGTTCCGCCACCTTGTTGGCCAGGGCGGCGTTGAGGCGCTTGCCGAGATCGGCGATCTGGATCTTTTGCGTCGCCGATAGGGATTCCGAGGCCTGCAGCGCCTGGGCGATCTTGTCCAGTTCCTGCTTCATGGCCTCCATCTGCTGGTTCAGCAGGGCGGCCTGGGCGCGGGCGCTCTCGGAGAGTTTCTGTTCCTGGGCCAGTTGGCCCTGGGCCTGATCGGCCTTGGCCCCCAGCTCGGCCACCTTGCGTTCCAGCTCGGCCTTGAGGGCGGTCATGGCGTCGAGATCGTTTTGCAGCATGGCCACCTTGTTGGCCTCGACCTGGATGCGGTCGCGGTCGGCGGTCACGGTCTTCAGATCCTGCTGGCTTTTGCCCAGATTGACCGTCAGTTCGGCATTCTGCCGCTTTTCCACATCGAGCTGGGTGGTCAGCGCGTTCAGCTGCCTGGACAGATCGGAGATGGTCTTATCGCGCCCGGTCAGGGCCTCGCCCAGATAGAACTGGGTCAGCACGAACACCAGCAGCACGAAAATGATGACCAGCAACAGCGAGGCCAGAGCATCGACGAAGCCGGGCCAGATATTGATTTCGCGCCGCCGCCGTCGCGATGAGGCCGCCATGCCTTAAAGCTCCGGCCGGGGATGGGGCGTCTGGGGGTCGGGGTCGCTTTCCGCCAGGGCGGCGATGGTGCGGGCCAGGAAGCGGAACTCGCTGCGCATTTCCCGCACCACCTCGTCGCGGCCGCGGGTGGCGTCTTCGGCCATGCGGGTGAGCGCCAGATCGATGTTGCGGATGTGGTTGCGGGTGGTGTCGTCCAGGGCCGGCGCCGCCTTGGCCTCCACCAGGCGGGCCAGGATGGGTTTCATCTCCAGCTGGTTTTCCGCCAGTTTCAGCATCAGGCTCTGCTCGGTCTTCATGGAATCGGCCAGGGTCGAGAGCCGGTCGGTCAGGGTGCGGAGCGTGGTGTCGGACGACGTGCGCGCCTCTTCGCCCCGGCTCAAGGTGCGCTGCAGATGGTCCAGGCTGTCGGCGGTCTGCTCCAGCAGGGCCTGGATGTAGACCGGGACCGGCTGGCCGTCGCCGGTGCCGTCGCTGGCCATGCCGGCGCCGGCGCCGATGCGGGTCTGGCCCGACAGCCATTCCTCGAGATCGTTGAAAAAGGCGTTCTGGGCCTGCCCGGCCTGCAGATCGAGGAAGCCCATGACCAGCGAGCCGGACAGGCCGATCAGCGAGGTGGAAAAGGCGGTGCCCATGCCGCTCAAGGGGGCGTCGAGCCCGTGTTTGAGGGCGGTCATGGCCCCTTGCACGTTGTCGCCCGACATGGTCAGGCTGCGGATCACCGCGCCGATGGAGCCCACCGTCTGCGACAGGCCCCAAAAGGTGCCGAGCAGGCCCAGGAAGATCATCAGGCCGGTGAAGTAGTGGGCGATCTCGCGCGATTCGTCGAGGCGGGAATTGAGGCCGTCCAGCACCGAGCGCAGGGCCAGCGGCGTCAGGTTGAAGCGGTCGCGCCGTTCGCCCAGCATGGTGGCCAGCGGCGCCAGCAGGCGGGGGCTGTGCATGGAGGTGACCGGACCGCCCTTGCGGCAATCCTCCACCCAGCCCACTTCGCGGGCCAGCATGGCCACCTGGCGGAAATTCATGATGATGCCCACCAGCAGCACGCCCAAAATCAGGCTGTTCAGCCCAACATTGTGCTGGAAGGCGTTGTTCAGTCCGCTGAACAGGGCCACCACCACGGCGACCACCACCAGCAGGAAGATGGACATGCGGATCAGGTAACGGCGCGGCAAGGTCATCAGAGCGGCATCCAAACTACAAGGCGCGAAGCGGTGCCAGAATGACACCGAACCCAACGGCTTCCAAGGCGCTTTCCCGCCGGGGCCATGGCCCGTGCCCGCCCGCGGCGGTGCGGGTCAGCGCCGCTGCACAGCAACGTCCACCCGGTCGGGCGAGCCGGACGGCACCTTGTTGCCCAGGGCGCGCACCTCGATGCGGGTGCTGTGCACGCCGAGATCGATCAGTACGCTGCGCACGGCCAGGGCGCGCGACAGCGACAGGCGGCGGGCGTGTCCCTCGGTGTCCTCGGTGCCGGCGGCATAGGCCTGCAGCGAGATCATGAGATTGGGATCCTTGCTCAGGCGGGCGGCCAGGGCCGAAAGATCGGCATGGGCGCTATCGGGGATGTGGGCGCTATCGGCGGGGAAGGCCAGGCTGAGCCCGCCCTCGCCCAGATCGGTGGCGGCAGGCGCCGGCGCCGGGGCGGCAGCCT
>JAJZGK010000296.1 GCA_021798485.1 Pseudomonadota bacterium | reverse complement strand
CCACGCCCTGACCCTGACCCTTGACGCCGCCCTCGGCCAATGCGAGGTGATCGAGGAAACACCATGACCGCCCCCGCCCACAGCCCTGCGCCGCCCTGTTCCATCTGCGGCAAGCCGTCCGACCCCCGCCTGCGCCCCTTCTGCTCGCGCCGCTGCGCCGATGTGGATCTGAACCGCTGGCTGGGCGAGGTTTACGTGGTCCCCGGCGACGATCCCGCCGCCGCCGCCAGCGGCCCGCCCGATGGCGACGACGAGGATTTTTGATCCGGCCCAATCGAAAATAGGGGATGGACAGGCCGGGGAAACTTGTCTATAACCCGCCTCCTCACCACGTGGTGGCCGTGCCTAGGTAGCTCAGTTGGTAGAGCATGCGACTGAAAATCGCAGTGTCGGTGGTTCGATTCCGCCCCTAGGCACCACTCTAAGCCCCTGAAAGCGAAAGCTTTCGGGGGCTTTCCATTTGGGGGGCTTCAGAGGCTTCGCGCAGGGCGGCCAGGGTGGCGGCGGGCACGGGCTGCTTGCCCAGGATGATCAGATCGAGATCGGAATAGGGGCGGGCGGTGCCGGTGGCCCGCGAGCCGAAGATGCGAACCTTGCGTTTGGGAAGATGTTGCCGCAACAGGTCGAGAACGATGTTCCGTTCCCGCGCGGAAAGGATCAGAGGGGCGTCGGCGGTCATAGGGCGGCGTTTTGCAGGCGGGCCAGCAGGTATTCCGCCTCGTCAAGAAAGTCGGCGATGCCCCGTGTCACCTCAAGGGCGATGGCTTCATCGTAGGTGTGGCTGGTTTTGGCGCGCATGTCCCGGTAGGTGCGCCAGACCGGCCAATCGCTTCTCAGCAGGCCGTGGCGGTTGCCGGTGCGGATCAAATCGGCGAAAGGCATGCTGTCGAAGGCGGCGGGATTGGCCGAGGTTTCCGCCAGAACGCGTTTCAGCATCTTGTGGGAGAGTTCGTAGGTGAATGCGAGGCGCTGGATCAGGCCATCGCGGATCTGGTCGTCGCTTTCGTCACGGCGATAGCGTTCCAGGCCTTCACGCAGGCGGGTGACGGCGTTTTGCAGCGGAACAAGGATCAGGGGCGTGTTGGGGTCATGGCGGGGTCGGTGTCGCCGTTCAGTGTAGGCCGTTGCCCTCCGGCGGGGAAGCGTCTTGACGGCGGTCAGGGGCCGGCGCGGCGATGCACCCAGCGGCCGAAGCGGGCGAAATCGCGCGGCGGGGCGCCGGCGCGGATGGCGGCGGCCAGGGCGTCGGGCTGCTCCACCAGCAGGCCGCCGGCCACCTCGACGCCATAGGCGAACAGGCGCGGCGTCAGCGGGGTGGCGGCGCCGATCAGGGCCACGCGGGCGCCCTGGGCCAGGCGCAGCACGCGCGGCAAGGTGCGGTTGATCAGGGTGGAGGAGGTGACCACGGCCACGGCGCAGCCCGGCAGCAGGCTGTCCATGGCGATGGTGGGATATTCGCCATGGCGCGGCGCCGCCTCGATCACCAGCGGCGTCGGGAAGATTTCCGACAGGCCGGGAAAGGCGCCGATCACCACCACCCGGCCGGCTTGCCCGGCCAGGGCGCGGGCGCCGTTGTCGAGGCGCAGATCGGGGGCGGGGCGGTTGTAATGGGCGTTGATGGCGGCGATGCCCAGGGCCATTTCCAGCGGATCCCACGAGCGCGACAATCCCGCCAGCTGGCCGAGGCTCATGCGTTCGGCCCGGCGCAGGCGCCCGTGCGGGTCTTTCGGTCCGCCCGGCAGATAGGCCAGGCCGGTGCCGTGCGGGCCTTGCACCATCAGCCAGCGCGGTCCGCAGGCCACGCGCCACACCTCGTCGTCGGCCACGCCCAGGGTCAGATCGCGGTAGAGGCGGTCCGGCCCCCACCATTGCCACAGGGCGGCGGCATCGGGGGGCAGCAGGGCGGCGCCGGCGCCGGCGAAGGCCTGCCATTTCTCCACGCAGGGGCTGCCGATGGAGGTCAGCACCGGCATGCCGCGGGTGATGCCGTCGGACATTGCCGCCGTCATGGCCGAGGCGGCCTTGCGGAAGGCGGAAAAGCGGCCGATCACCACCAGATCGGCCTCGTCGCGCATGGCGCCGCGCAGGCTGCCCACCGCCGCCGCCATGGCGCGGCTGTCGCCCCGGGGCACGGTCATCACCCGGCCGCTGGCCAGATCGGTCAGCTCCACCGGCTCGGGCCCGTCCTGGCCCAGATCGGCCTGGGGATGATTGCGCTGCACATAGCCGGCCACCTGAAAGCCGCGCTGGCGGATCTCGTGGGCGAAGGCGGTCAGCAGGTCATCGACGGCGGCCTCCGGCTGATGCACCACGGCGCCGGGGCGGATCCACGGCGCCTGGGCCGGTTCCAGCAGGGGCGGCGCCTTGGCCGGAGTGGTGGACAGCGCCCCCAGGGCGCGGGGCGACGGGGGTGGGGTGCGGATCATGGCGTTTCTCCCTGCCGTCAGCGCCGGTCCACCGGCAGATAGCGCCCGGCCACGAAGCGCAGGCCCCGTTCCAGCGCCGCCGTGGCGTTGCCGCCGGCCGGGGGGCGCTGCACCAGGGTCAGCCAGTGGCCGTAGCTGATGGCGGCCAGATGGCGGCGCAGATCGGCATGGTCCACCCGGCCGCCGCTGCCGGCCTCGGCGCCGCCGGGTTCGTCCACATGCACATGGTCCAGGCGCCCGCGCAGGGCGGCGAAGGTGGCGTGGCCCATTTCGCCGCCGGCGGCCAGGCCGGCCGCCGACAGATGCAGGCCGAAGGCCGGATGATCGAGGGCGTTGGCCAGCAGATAGCAATCGTGGGCGCTGGGGCCGCCGGGGCCGGCCGGGGCCAGACAGAGAAGGGTGCCGTGCGCCTCGATGGCGGCCAGCAGCTCTTCAAGAAAAGCGCGGCAGCGCCGCCAGCTTTCGGCCCCGGCCAGCAGCGGCGCCCCGGCGTGGACGGGCCAGCGGAAGATCAGGGTTTTGCCGCCGATGTCACGGCACAGCGCCGACAGCCGGGTCAGCCGGGTCAGGGCCCGCCGCCGCGCCGCCGTGCCGGCCAGCGGATCGCCGCCCGCCGCTCCGGCCCCGTCATGCAG
>JAJZGK010000068.1 GCA_021798485.1 Pseudomonadota bacterium | reverse complement strand
AGTGACTCGTTGGCCGGTATCCAGCGAGCATTGAGCGAGCGGCCAAGGCGGCGGATGCCGCCGCCCGGCGAGGGACGATACAACCGGTCAATTCATTGGGCGGTTGGTATAATTTGCCGATCTTTCTGCCGAACTGAAAGTTGCACTCAATTTTTTGATAAATAATAGGATTTTTGGATCGCGCCAGATTTTTATGCCGATCATGCTGCTTCAAACAACAAGGGGTTAGCCCTTTCAGGCTAACCCCTTGTTTTAACTGGTGCCGAAACCCGGATTTGAACCGGGGGCCTACTGATTACGAATCAGTTGCTCTACCGCTGAGCTATTTCGGCGTTATCAGGCGCGCAAACTACCGTTTTCGCGGAGCCGGTGCAAGCCTTGCATCGCCCGGCTCCGCCGATGGCGGTCAGGCGGTGGTATCGACGCCGCTGTCGGCATTGGCCAAAGGCTTGGGGCCGCCCTTGGAGACGCCCACCATGGCCGGGCGCAGCAGCCGTTCGGCGATCACGTAGCCGGCCTGCATTTCCAGCACCACCATGCCGGAGGGCTGGCTGGGATCCTCGACCTCCATCATGGCCTGGTGCAGGTGCGGATCGAAGCGCTGGCCCAGGGCCTCGATGCGCTTGATGCCGTAGCGTTCCAGCGCCGACAGCAGGCCGCGTTCGGTCAGTTCCACCCCTTCCGCCAGGGTTCGGGCCACGGCGTCGGTCTCGCGGGCTTCGGCGGGGATGCTGTCCAGGGCGCGGCGCAGATTGTCGGCCACCTGCAGCATGTCCTTGGCGAAGCCGGCCACGGCGTATTTGCCGCGTTCCTCGGCCTGCTGTTCCAGGCGGCGGCGCACATTCTCGGTTTCGGCCACGGCGCGCAACAGCTGATCCTTGATCGTGGTCAGCTCGGCTTCCAGCTCCGCCTCACGGGAAGCGGCGGCGTCCGCGGCCGCGGGCGCGGGCGCGGCGTCGGCCTGCGCTTCGGGAGGAACGCCAGGGATCTCGTGTTCGTTCTGGGTGGTCATGCTCTTCAACTCTTCCTTCGCGTATTAACCGATCATGCGCCCGATCATCTTGGCGGTGTAATCCACCAGCGGGATGATGCGGGCATAGTTGAGGCGGGTGGGGCCGATCACCCCGATGGCCCCCACGATCTGATCGCGGCTGTTATGATAAGGCGCCACGATCATGGAGCAGCCGGACACCTGGAACAACTCGTTTTGCGCGCCGATGAAGATCTGCACGCCGTCGGCGGCATGGGCGGCATCGAGAAGATGCAAAAGATGCTCCTTGGTTTCCAGCGCTTCGAACAGCGAGCGGATGCGTTCCAGATCGTCGAGCGCCGTCACATCGTCGAGCAGATGCGACTGGCCGCGCACGATCAGCTGGCCGCTGGTGCCGCCGGCCCAGGTGGCCAGACCGGCCTGCACCACCTTGCCGGTCAGCTCGTCCAGCTGATGGCGCTGGCTGGCCAGCTCGGTCTCGATCACCTCGCGCAGTTCGTCCAGGGTGCGGCCGGCCAAGTGGGCGTTGAGATAGTTGCTGGCCTCGGTCAGCGCCGCAAGCGAGACATCGGGCGGCAGCTCCAGCACGCGGTTTTCCACCAGACCGTCGCCGGTCACCAGCACCAGCAGGGCGCGGCCCGGCCCCAGCGGCACGAATTCGATATGTTTCAGCGCCACCTGGGTTTTCGGCGCCAGCACCAGCCCGGCGCAGCGCGACAGGCCGGAAAGGGTGGTCAGGGCGTCTTCCAGCAGGGTATCCAGGCTTTTGCCGGTGGCCCGGCACTGCCGCTCGATGCGGTCGCGCTCGGGTTCGGGCAATTGCCCCAGTTCCAGCAGGCCGGAAACGAACAGCCGCATGCCCGCCTCGGTGGGCAGGCGCCCGGCCGAGGTATGGGGGGCATAGAGCAGCCCGGCCTCCTCGAGATCGGCCATGACGTTGCGGATGGTGGCCGGCGACAGCGCCGTGGACAGCCGGCGCGACAGCGTGCGAGAGCCCACCGGCTCGCCGGTCGCCACATAGGACTCGACGACCTGGCGGAAAATCTCCCGCGACCGTTCACTGAGTTCCATCACGTTTCTGCGCAGCATGCGCCTGTTCCATCCTTGCCAGCGCCGGCATCCGGCCGACACAAGGAAATTTAGTGGGGGAAGCAAACCCCGTCAATTGCACCGCTGGACGGCATCGGGCGCACAGGCTAACGTGCCCCCGTTTTTACCCATCCGCCAGCCGTTGCGAGGACCATGTTATGAGACCGTCAGGCCGCACCCCCGATCAGCTCCGCGCCATTTCCCTGGAAGCCGGTTTCAGCAAATATGCCGAGGGCTCGTGCCTGGCCCGTTTCGGCGATACCCACGTGCTGTGCACCGCCTCGGTGGATGAAAAGGTGCCCTCCTTCCTGCGCAATTCCGGCAAGGGCTGGGTGACGGCGGAATACGGCATGCTGCCGCGCTCCACCCACACCCGCACCGACCGCGAGGCCGCCAAGGGCAAACAATCGGGCCGCACCCAGGAAATCCAGCGCCTGATCGGCCGCTCCTTGCGCTCCATCACCGATCTCGCCGCCCTGGGCGAACGCCAGATCAAGATCGACTGCGACGTGCTGCAGGCCGACGGCGGCACCCGCACCGCCGCCATCACCGGCGCCTATGTGGCCCTGCATCTGGCCCTGCAAAAGCTGGTGGAGGCCGGCCAGCTGGCGGCGGTGCCGCTTACCGGCCAGGTGGCCGCCGTTTCCTGCGGGCTTTATCAGGGCACGCCGGTGCTGGATCTGGACTATGCCGAGGACAGCACCTGCCAGGCCGATGCCAATTTCGTGCTGACCGCCGATGGCCGCATCGTCGAGATCCAGGGCACCGCCGAGGAGCATCCCTTCACCCACGGCGAATTTCAGGCCCTGCTGGATCTGGCGGTGCGCGGCGTGGCCGAACTGACGGCGGCCCAGCGCAAGGTTTTGGGCCTATGAGCGCCCGGCCCTTCGCCGGCGGGCGGCTGGTCATCGCCAGCCACAATGCCGGCAAGGTGCGGGAAATCGGCGAACTGCTGGCCCCGTTCGGCGCCGAGGTGGTGTCGGCCGGCGCGCTCGGCCTGCCCGAGCCCGAGGAAACCGGCTCCACCTTTGCCGAAAATGCCGAACTGAAGGCCCTGGCCGCCGCCCGCGCCGCCGGTCTGCCCGCCCTGGCCGACGATTCCGGCCTGGCGGTGGATGTCCTGATGGGCGCCCCCGGCATCTATTCCGCCCGCTGGGCCGGCCCGGCCAAGGATTTCGGCCATGCCATGAAAAAAATCCAGGAACAGATGGGCGAGGATTCCAACCGCGCCGCCCAGTTCGTCTGCGCCCTGGCCCTGGCCTGGCCCGATGGCCATGTGGAAACCTTCGAAGGCACCATCGAGGGCGTTCTGGTGTGGCCGCCGCGCGGCGACAAGGGCTTCGGCTACGATCCCATGTTCCAGCCGAACGGTCATTCGGTCACCTTTGCCGAAATGCCCGCCGCCCACAAGCATGCCATCAGCCACCGCGCCGAGGCCTTCCACAAGCTGGTGGCGGCCTGCTTCCGCCCGGACGGCGCGAACGGATGACGGCGTGAGCGCGTTCGGTATTTATCTGCACTGGCCGTTCTGCCTGTCGAAGTGCCCCTATTGCGACTTCAACAGCCATGTGGCCGGCCAGATCGATCAGGCCCGCTGGCGCCGCGCCCTGCTGGCCGAGCTGGAGCATTTCCACGCCGCCAGCGCCGGGCGCACCGTCACCAGCATCTTTTTCGGCGGCGGCACCCCCTCGCTGATGGACCCGGCCACCGCCGCCGCCCTGCTGCAGCGCATCGCCGCCCTGTGGCCGCTGGCCGCCGATGTGGAAATCACCCTGGAAGCCAATCCCGGCAGCATCGACGCCGAGCGTTTCCGCGATTTCCGCGCCGCCGGCATCGGCCGCCTGTCCATGGGCCTGCAGGCGCTGAACGACGCCGACCTGCGCTTTCTGGGCCGCCGCCACGATGTGGCCCAGGCGGTGCGGGCGGTCACCCTGGCCCGCGCCATCTTCCCGCGCATCTCCTTCGATCTGATCTATGCCCGCCCTGGCCAGGATTCAGATCGATGGCGTAACGAACTTGGCCAGGCCCTGGCCCTGGCCGCCGATCATCTGTCGCTTTATCAGCTGACGGTGGAGCCCGGCACCGCCTTTCACCCTGCCCACCAGCGCGGCGATTTCCAGCTTCCCGACGACGACGAGGCCGCCCGCCTGTTCGAGCTCACCCAGGAGATGTGCGCCGCCGCCGGCCTGCCGGCCTACGAGATTTCCAACCATGCCCGCCCCGGCGCCGAATGCCGTCATAATCTGCTTTACTGGCAGGGCGATGAATATCTGGGCATCGGCCCCGGCGCCCATGGCCGCCTGCGCGGACCGACCGGTCGTTCGGCGGAGATGCGGGCTTTGCGCCAGTGCAAATCCCCCGGCGGCTGGCTGGAGCGGGTGGAGAAAGACGGCCACGGCACCGAGGAAATCCTGACCCTGACCCGGCAGGAGCGGCTGGAGGAGCTGGTGATGATGGGCCTGCGCCTGAACGACGGCATTGACGACCGCCGCTTCGCCGCCCACATGGGAAGCGGTCTGCGCCAGGCTCTGGACCCCGGCGGCCTGGCCCTGATGCAGGCCGAGGACATGGTGGCGTGGCAGGGGCCTTGCCTGCGCGCCACGCCGCGCGGGCGGCTTTTGCTCAATCAAGTGATTGCCGCGCTGCTGCCGCAGGGGGCATAACCGGGGACACTCCTTTCTTATGCCGGAGACGCAGGACACCATCATGCAGACACTCGGGATCGTTGGCGCCGGCGCCTGGGGCACCGCCCTGGCCCTGACCGCCGTGCGGGCCGGCCGCCATGCCCTTTTATGGGCGCACGAGGCCGAGGTGGCCCAAACCATCTCCGCGCGCGGGGAAAATCCGGTCTATCTGCCCGGCGTCGCCCTGGACGGCGTGCGGGCCACCGCCGATCTGGCCGATCTGGCCGGCTGCGACGCCCTGCTGCTGGTGGTGCCCTCGCAGTTTCTGCGCGCCGTCTGCCGCCAGTTGCGCCCGCTGATCCCGGCCGGGCGGCCGGTGGTGGTATGCGCCAAGGGCGTCGAGGCCGGCAGTCTGGCCGCCATGAGCGAACTGGTGGCCGAGGAACTGCCCCAGGCGCCGCTGGCCGTGCTGTCGGGGCCCACCTTCGCCATCGAGGTGGCGCGCGGTCTGCCCACCGCCATCACCATGGCCTGCGCCGATGCCGCCCTGGGCCGCCGTCTGGTGAAGGCTTTGGGCACCCCCAGCTTCCGCCCCTATCTCACCGACGACGTCATCGGCGCCGAGATCGGCGGCGCGGTGAAGAACGTGCTGGCCATCGCCTGCGGCGTGGTGGAGGGGCGCGGCCTGGGCGACAATGCCCGCGCCGCCCTCATCACCCGCGGCATGGCCGAACTGATGCGCCTGGCGGTGGCCAAGGGCGCTCGTCCGGAAACCTGCATGGGCCTGTCCGGCCTGGGCGATCTGATGCTCACCGCCTCGTCCACCCAGTCGCGCAATTATTCCCTGGGCTTCGCCCTGGGCGAGGGCAAGGCCCTGAACGACATTCTGGCCGCCCGCAAATCGGTGACGGAAGGGGTGGCCTCGGCCGCCTCGGTGGTGGGGCTGGCCGGACGCCTGCACATCGAAATGCCCATCTGCGCCGCCGTGGAGGGCCTGCTCTACCGCGGCATCGGCGTGGACGACACCATCCGCGGCCTGCTGGCCCGCCCCTTCAAAAGCGAACTGGGCTTCGACGCCTGAGCCCTCTGACCAAGGAGACCGTTCTTATGCCTTTCATCGTGCACTGCATCGACAAAAGCGGCCATCAGGATCTGCGCCTGGCCAATCGCGCCGCCCATCTCGATCACCTGAAATCCATCGGCGACACGGTGCTGATGGCCGGCCCCACCTTGAGCGACGACGGCCAGAGCATGACCGGCAGCCTGCTGGTGCTGGATTTCGCCAGCCGCGCCGAAACCGAGGCCTTCTGCGCCAAGGATCCCTACGCCCTGGCCGGGCTGTTCGCCTCGGTCGGCATCAGCAACTATAAGAAGGTTCTGCCCTGACATGCGCACCTGGCTGGTAAAATCCGAACCCACCAAATGGTCGTGGCAGGATCAGACCACCCACGGCACCACCCATTGGGACGGGGTGCGCAACCATCAGGCCGCCAACAACCTGAAGGCCATGCGACTCGGCGACCGGGTGTTCTTCTATCATTCGGTGGAGGAGCGGCGCATCGTCGGCATCGTCGAGGTGGTGCGCGAGGCCTATCCCGATCCCTCCGATCCCTCCGGCCGTTTCGTCATGGTGGATCTGCGGGCGGTGGCGCCGCTGGCCGTGCCGGTCTCGCTGGATCAGATCAAGGCCGATCCCCGTCTCAACCATCTGGCCCTGGTGCGCCAGTCGCGGCTGTCGGTGCTGCCGGTGGACGACGAGGCCTGGACGCTGATCTGCAGCCTGGGCGGACTCACGAACGCCGTTTAAGACCAACCGGCCAATGAATTGCCCGGTTGTACTGTCCCTCGCCGGGCGGCGGCATCCGCCGCCTTGGCCGCTCGCTCAAGGCTCGCTGGAAACCGGCCAACCCGTCACTTCAAGGGTTGGCCGTTGAAGGCGGCACCACCCCGCGAAACAGGCCGGATCCCATACCAATGGGTGAGACCTCCCCACCCTGCTGGTGGGGAGGTTCTTCCAAATGTTGCGACAATATGAAGAAAAACGAAAGGAATCATCCCGCCGGACGATTCCACAGGCTTGTGCACGGATGTTTGTTTCCCCATACTTCACTTTGAGAACGCCACAAGGGGCAAACCCCACCATAAGAAGGCGGCCCCGGGGCAAGGTAACCACGCGTACCCATAAAGCGCGCACCAAGATTGGGAGACATCCGTTGACTACCACCGAAAATCAGGTTTTCCCCGTTCCGTCCGACACCGCCGCCAAGGCCCTGATCGACGACAAAACCTACGCTGAATGGTACGCGCGTTCGGTGAGCGACCCGGAGGGCTTCTGGGCCGAGCACGGCAAGCGGATCGACTGGATCAAGCCCTACACCAAGGTGAAGAACGTTTCCTACACCGGCAACGTCGACATCAAGTGGTTCGAGGACGGCACCTTGAACGTGGCCGCCAACTGCCTGGACCGCCACCTGGCCACCCGCGGCGACCAGACCGCCATCATCTGGGAAGGCGACGATCCCAACGAAAGCGCCCACATCACCTATCGTGAGCTGCACGAAAAGGTGTGCCGCATGGCCAACGCCATGGAGAGCCTGGGCGCCAAGAAGGGTGATCGCGTCACCATCTACATGCCGATGATCCCCGAAGCGGCGGTGGCCATGCTGGCCTGCGCCCGCATCGGCGCCGTGCATTCCATCGTCTTCGGCGGCTTCTCGCCCGACAGCCTGGCCGGTCGCATCCAGGATTGCGACAGCAATCTGCTGATCACCGCCGACGAAGGCCTGCGCGGCGGCCGCAAGGTGCCGCTGAAGGTCAATGCCGACAAGGCCCTGGAAACCAGCTGGAGCGTGAAGAACGTTATCGTGGTCAAGCGCACCGGCGGCGATGTTCACATGGTGCCGGGCCGCGACCACTGGTACCACGATCTGATGGACAAGGCCTCGCCGGTGCATCAGGCCCCCGAGATCAACGCGGAAGACCCGCTGTTCATCCTCTACACCTCGGGCTCGACCGGCAAGCCCAAGGGCGTGCTGCACACCTCGGGCGGCTATCTGGTCTACGCCTCCATGACCCATCAGTACGTCTTCGACTATCAGCCGGGCGACGTTTACTGGTGCACCGCCGACGTGGGCTGGGTGACCGGCCACAGCTACATCGTTTACGGCCCCCTGGCCAACGGCGCCACCACCCTGATGTTCGAGGGCATTCCCAACTATCCGGACAGCTCGCGCTTCTGGCAGGTGGTCGATAAGCACAAGGTCACCATCTTCTACACCGCCCCCACCGCCATCCGCGCCCTGATGCGCGAAGGCGAAGCCCCGGTGAAGAAGACCAGCCGCGCCAGCCTGCGCCTGCTGGGCTCGGTGGGCGAGCCCATCAACCCCGAAGCCTGGCTGTGGTACCACAGCGTGGTGGGCGATCACCGCTGCCCCATCGTCGATACCTGGTGGCAGACCGAAACCGGCGGCATCCTCATCACCCCGCTGCCCGGCGCCACGCCGCTGAAGCCCGGTTCGGCCACCCGGCCGTTCTTCGGCATCAAGCCGGAACTGGTGGATGCCAGCGGGCAGATCCTGGAGGGCGCCACCGAGGGCAATCTGGTGATCACCGACTCCTGGCCGGGGCAGATGCGCACCGTCTACGGCGACCACGAACGCTTCATCCAGACCTATTTCAGCACCTATCCCGGCTACTACTTCACCGGTGACGGCGCCCGCCGCGATGCCGACGGCTATTTCTGGATCACCGGCCGCGTCGACGACGTCATCAACGTTTCGGGCCATCGCATGGGCACGGCGGAAGTGGAATCGGCCCTGGTGGCCCATCCCAAGGTGGCCGAGGCCGCCGTGGTGGGGTATCCGCACGATATCAAGGGCCAGGGCATCTATGCCTATGTCACCCTGATCAGCGGCTGCAACCCCACCGAGGAGCTGCGCAAGGAGCTGGTGACCTGGGTGCGCAAGGAAATCGGCCCCATCGCCAGCCCCGATCTGATCCAGTGGTCGCCGGGCCTGCCCAAGACCCGTTCGGGCAAGATCATGCGCCGCATCCTGCGCAAGATCGCCGCCAACGAATATGAAAGCCTGGGCGATACCTCGACCCTGGCCGATCCGGCGGTGGTGGAAGATCTGGTGGAAAACCGCATGAACCGCTAACATCGGTTCCCTTCTTCACGGACCTTAAAGCGGCGGGAAGGCCTTCCCGCCGCTTTTTTCCTGTCTTCAAGGACCAGTGGCCGTTCCCATGAGCAAAGCCTTCACCCGCGAGACCGAAACCGACGAGACGCCGGAGGACGAGGCGCCGCCACCGCCGCCCGGCGGCAAGAACTACATCACCCCGGCCGGGTTTCAGCGCCTGCAGGAGGAACTGCGCCAGCTGATGCGGGTGGAACGGCCCAAGGTGGTGGAGGTGGTCTCGTGGGCCGCCGGCAACGGCGACCGTTCGGAAAACGGCGATTATATTTACGGCAAAAAGCGCCTGCGCGAGATCGACCGCCGCATCCGTTTTCTGACCAAACGGCTGGAAATCGCCCATGTGGTCGATCCCCAGATGCAGAAAAACCGCGATCAGGTGTTTTTCGGCGCCACCGTCCGCTATGCCAACGGCCGCGATGAAACCGTGACCGTGACCATCGTCGGCGCCGATGAGGCCGATTCCGACCGGGGCCGCATCAGCTGGCTGTCGCCGGTGGCGCGCGCCCTGCTCAAAGCCTGCGAGGGCGACGTGGTGGAGGTGCGCACCCCCGCCGGACCCGACAGCCTGGAAATCATCGAGATCCTTTATCCCGCGTGATCGCCATCCGCCGGAAGGTCGCCCTTCGGCAGGGTGAAATGGAAGATGCTGCCCTGACCGGGGGTGGACTCCACCCAGATGCGGCCGCCATGGCGGTTGACGATGCGGCGGCAGATGGCCAGGCCGATGCCGGTGCCGGGATAGAGCTCCCGGTTATGCAGACGCTGGAAAATCACGAAGATCTGTTCGAAATATTCGGGCTCGATGCCGATGCCGTTATCGGCCACGGCCAGATGCCAGCCTTCCGGCTCGTCCCGCAGCGTCAGCCGCACCTGCGGGGTGCGGGCGGCATCGCGGTATTTCAGGGCGTTGCCGATCAGATTCTGCAGCAGGCTGGTCAGCTCGGTGCGGTTGCCCATCACCACGGGCAGCGGCCGGTCCTGAAGGAAGGCGGCGCCGGTTTCCCGCAAGGTCTGGTCCAGATTGGCCAGGGCGGCATCCAGCGCCTCCTGCAGCGGCAGCGGCGCGCACTGGGTGCCGCTGCGCCCCACCTGGGTGAATTCCAGCAGATCCAGCACCATGCGGTTCATGCGCCGGGCGCCATCGCGCACGATGCCGAGGAAGGTCTGGCCCTCGGCATCGAAGGCCTGGGCATAGTTGCGTTCGATCAGGGTGATGTAGGTGCTGATGGAGCGTAAGGGTTCGCGCAGATCGTGCGAGGCGATATAGGCGAACTGTTCCAGCTCGGCGTTGGCCTCGCGCATGGCCCGCTCGGCCGTTTTACGTTCGGAAATATCGCGCGAGGCGCAAAACAGAATGGGCTGGCCGTCCAGCTCCAGGGCGTGGCTGGTCACCTCCACATCCAGCACCGATCCGTCCTTGCGGCGGTGGCGGGTTTCGAAACTGCGCCCGTCCTGATCGGTCAGATGCTCGGCCACCACCGCCGCCAGTTCCTGGGGCGTGAAGCCGGCGTCCCACTGCCCCACCGTCATGCCGATCACCTCGTGCCGCTGGTAGCCCAGCATCTGGGCGAAGGAATCGCTGGCATCCAGCACCGTGCCGACGGCATCGAGGATATGCACGCCGTCGCTGGCATGGCGCAGCAGAATCTCCTGCCGCCGCCGGGCGCGCTCGGTGGCGGCGAAAGCCCGCCACAGCAGCAGCACCGCCAAGGCCGTGAACAGCAGCAGACTGAGCCCGCCCAGAGCGGTCATGATCAGCCAGTGGCGCAGATCGGATTCCAGTGTGACCTGGCGCACCGCCACCACCATGCTCCAGCCGCTGCGCGCGGAGCGGCGGTAGGCGGCCAGAATCGTTTCGCCTTCCAGATTGACGAATTCGGCCACCCCCTGGCGGGCCGGACCCCGGAGGGCCCGCAGCACCTGCGCCGCCGCCGGATGGCCGACATAAAGATCCGGTTGCCGCACCCGGGCCAGCACGGTGCCGCTCTGATCGATGATGGCGCCGATCCAGCTGGCGGGCGAGCCCGGCTCGTGGATGTAAGGCAGAAACAGGCGCGACGGACAGCTCAGGGCCAGCACGTAAAGCAGGCGTCCCTCGCGGCGGACCGGCAGGGTCAGGGCCACGCTGGGCGTGCCGTCGGCGGGATCATGGTAAAGCGGCGACAGGTCGGCGGCCACCGCCGACGGCGTAAAATAGGGAGGCGCGGCGGCGCCGGGCGCGAAGGCGCTGCCCCGGCTGTCCAGCAGCGGCCGGCCGTTTGCCGCCAGCAGCGTGACCGTGTGCTCCGGCAGCAGGGCGGCCAGGGCCGCCGCCTGGCGCTGGAAGGCGGCGAAATCTCCCCGTTGCAGGCTGGGGGCGGCGGCCAGCAGACGCAGGGCGGTTTCCTCGCCGGCGATTTCCTGATCCAAGCTGTTCAATTGCGCCTGCACGGCAAAAGTCAGATCCTCGCGCAGGTCGAGGCGGCCATGACGCCAAGCCCCCAGCCCCAGATAAACGGCAAAAAACCAAATGGGCAGAATACTGGCCACCATCAGAGCCAGCGTCCGCCAATGTGATTTTATGGCCTGCACCTGTCGCAATCGTCCGCCGCCTGTTTTTTATCCGGACGTCAGCATAACTTTAAATTCTTCTTAGGCAAATGGACTGTCGAAGGCGCGCGGCCTGGGCTATTGTTCTGGCCGGGCGTTGGCCGATTTTGACTTTCAAGGCAGCATGAACCGGAAACAGCGGCGGGCCGGCAAGGCCCAGACATCCTCTTCGCCGGCCCCGTCGCCGGCAGCGTCCCTGTTCGCCCAGGCGGTGGCCCAGCATCAGGCCGGGCGGCTGGCCGAGGCGGAACAGCTTTACCGCCGCGTGCTGGCCGAAGCGCCGCGCCATGCCGACGCCCTGCATCTCCTGGGGGTTCTGGCCGGACAGGTGGGCCGCCAGGATGTGGCCGCCGATCTTATCGGCCAGGCCATCGCCCTCAACCCCAACGTCGAGGCCTATCACTCCAACCTGGGGCTGGCCCTGCAGGGCCTGGGCCGCCTCGACGACGCCGTGGCCAGCTACCGCCGGGCCATCGCCCTCAATCCGCGCAGCCCCGAGGCCCATAACAATCTGGGCCTGACCCTGCGCGACCAGGGCCGCCTCGACGACGCCGTGGCCTGTTTCAACCAGGCCCTGAAAATCCGCGCCGCCTTTCCGGAAGTGCGCAACAATCTGGGCCTGACCCTGCAGGATCTGGGACGGCGCGACGAGGCCGAACAGTGTTTTAGCGAAGCCCTGCGCCTGCAGCCCGCCTACGCCGACGCCCTTTACAATCTGGGCAATCTGCTGCAGCAGAGCGGCCGGCTTCAGGAGGCGGCGGCCCGCTACGAGGCGGCCATCGCCCAGGCGCCGCGGCATGCCAAGGCCTACAACAATCTGGGCCTGGTGCTGCACGAGCTGGAGCGGCTGGAGGAGGCCGAAACCTGGTTTCGCCGCGGGCTGGAGCACTGGCCCGACGATGCCCGCGCCCACACCAATCTGGGGCTGGTGCTGCAAGCCCTGCACCGCCCCGAGCAGGCCGAAGCCTGTTTCAGGCAGGCTTTGGCCCTGGCCCCCGACAACGCCGAGGCCCTGAACAATCTGGGCAATCTGCTGTCCGACCGCGAAGACTATGCCGAAGCCGCCGCCTGCTATCGCCGGGCCATGGCCCTGAAGCCCGACTTCGCCGAGGTTTACAGCAATCTCGGCAATTGTCTGTCGCGCCTGGGCCGGCACGAGGAGGCCCTGGCCTGCTACCGCGACGCCATCGCCCGCCAGCCGCGGTTCCCCAAGGCGCATTACAATGCCGGGCTGGTGCTGCAGGAGCAGGAGCGGCTGGAGGAGGCGGTGGACTGGTACAAAAAAGCCATCGCCCAGCGCCCCGATTACCCCGATGCCCACAACAATCTGGCCATGGCCCTGCTGGCCCTGGGCCGCTACGCCGAAGGCTGGGCCGAATATGAATGGCGCTGGCAAACCCCCAGCGGCCTCAAGGTGCGGCGCCACTTCGCCCAGCCGCTGTGGCGGGGCGAGGCGGCGCCCGGCAAGGTGCTGCTGCTGCATGGCGAACAGGGGTTCGGCGACAGCCTGCAATTCTGCCGCTACGCCGCCCTGGCCGCCGCGCGCGGGCTGTCGGTGATCCTGATGGTGCAAAAACCGCTGGTGCGGCTGATGGGCGCGCTGGCCGGGGTGACGCGGGTGATCGCCGACGGCGATCCCCTGCCCGATTTCGATTACCACTGCCCGCTGCTCAGCATGCCGCTGGCCCTGGGCACCGACCGCCACAACATTCCCGCCGCCACCCCCTATCTGGCGCCGGCGCTGCAGGACGTGGCGCGCTGGCGGGCCCGTTTGGCCGGGCTGCCGCCGGGGCCGCGCATCGGCCTGGTGTGGGCCGGCAATCCCCGCCTGCATCTGGCCCAGGCGGCGGCGGTGGACCGGCGGCGCTCCATGCCGCCGGACCGGCTGGCGCCGCTGCTGGCGGTGCCGGACGTCAGCTTCCTCAGCCTGCAGAAGGACGGCCCCCGGAACGCCCTGCCGCTTCTGGATCTGATGGACGAGGTGGGG
>JAJZGK010000067.1 GCA_021798485.1 Pseudomonadota bacterium | reverse complement strand
GTGCCGTGGCCGGCGGCGGCCGGGGCGCCGCCGTGGGCGCCGCCGTGGGCGGCGTGGCCGGCACCGCCGTGGGCGCCGGTTCGTCGGCCGGAGCGCAAGGCGGCATCCAGCAGCAGTACGACAACGCCTATGCCCAGTGCATGAGCGCCAAGGGCAACCAGATTCTGGTGCCCGCCGCCCCCACCACCACGGTGATCTATTCCCAGCCGCAGCCGGCGGTGATCTACACCCAGCCGCCGCCCACGGTGATCTATACCCAGCCGCCCGCCGCCACCTACACGGCCCCGCCGGCTGCGGCCACCACCCCGCCGCCGCCGCCGCAATAATACCAACCGGCCAATGAATTGACCGGTTGGTATCGTCCCTCGCCGGGCGGCGGCATCCGCCGCCTTGGCCGCTCGCTCAAGGCTTGCCGGAAACCGGCCAACCCGTCACTTCAAGGGTTGGCCGGTATAAGCCGCAGGCGCGCACAGGCAACAGCGCGGTCCGCCCGGCGGACCGCGCTGTTTCTTTTATATGATCACACCACCAGGCAGGTCAGCCCGGCCAGCACCATTCCGGCCGCCGAGGAGGCCATGCGCGGCAGCAGCAGCCCCTGCTCCCGCGCCCGCGCCAGCGGCCCCACCGTCAGCAGCAGGATTTTCGACAGCACCACGAACAGCACCCCGGCGGCAAAGGCCAGAACCGGCTGACGCAGCGGTTCGGGGAACACTACCTGGGTGCCCAGCGGGATCAGCACCGAGAAGGCCACCGCCAGGGCCCAGCGCCGGGCCGTGGACAGGCCGTCGGCCAGGGAAAACACCACGATGCCCTCGGGCAGCTTATGGCCGATGGCCCCCAGCACCACCAGCGGCGACAGCACCGGACCGGCGGCGGCCAGCACGATGCCTTCGCACAGATTATGCAGGGCCATGCCGCCCAGGGCCCCGGCCCGGCCCGCCACCGAACCCTGCCGCCCGGCCTTGAACATCAGGGCGGCGGCGGCCACGGCGCCCAGGCCCAGCGGCAGCCAGCCGGCGGGATTGTTCTCCAGGGCATCGGGCATGACATCGGCCACCACGATGAACCAGGCGAAACCGAGGCCGAAACAGGCCAGCACGATCCGCTTGAGATCGCTGCGGGTCAGGGTATAGGCCAGGGCCCCGGCCAGTTCGGCCACGGCCATGACGATGGGAAGCTCTAACAGATGCAATGACATGGCATTATCCTTTTCACCAAGTGTCAGTCGAACAGCGCGAAGAACAGCGCGATACCGCCGCCGCTCACCGCCATGGCGGTCAGAAGCAGGCGAAAGAGCAGCGTGGGGGACACCCGCCGCCCCAATCCGGCCCGGGTCAGGCTCAGTCCGGCCCCGGCATAAAGACCGACGATCAGCACCCCATGGCCGATCCAGTGGTGGCCGAAGCTCCGCGCCAGCCACGCCAGCACCGCCGGGTGGGTTTGCTTGAGCAGAACCAGGGCAAGATCGGCCAGGGCGGCCAGGGCGGCGGCCAGACCGAAGCCGGCGGTGCGATCGGACAGGGCCGTCATGACCCGCCTCCCGCCGGCGGCGCCGGCCGGGTCAGTCCCTGGCGCACCCCCAGATCCACCACCAGCCCGCCCACATCGGCCGCCACGCCCCACAGCAGCACCAGGACGGTACAGGCCCGGGCCAGACGCCGCAGGCTCGGATCCGTCCAGGCCGGATCGCGCAGCAGTACCGGCAGATAGAGGGCCGCCAGCAGGAACAGGAAAACCACATGCTCCTTGATCTCCATGGCCACGCCATGGGCCTGCGGCCAGGGCCCGCGCAGAATGACGGCGCGGTCGGCCCCATAGGCCAGGACATACCAGGCGCCGCCCAGCAGCAGCACAGCCCCGGCCAGATGCGCCAACAGCAGCGCCAAACGCCGGCAGCGTCCCGCCGCCGGCTGCGCGGCCCCCAGTTCAGCCCAGAGCCACAGCGCGGCGAGCAGCGACAAAAGACCGCTCAGATGATGCGCGACCAAGAGTGATGTCATCGTCGTTCTCCCGATAACGTGTTCGGAAACCAGGCCTTGCCGCCCTCAAAATCCCTGATCGTCCAACGGCAGGCGGTGGCCGTCGCCGTGCCGCATCACCCGGCGCAGCCACAACGGCGTCCCCCCCTTCAGCAGCCGCTGCAGGTTGGCGATGACCTCGTCGATATCGCGCACGGTTTCGCTTTTGACCGGAAACACCTTTTCGTTGTGCACCCGCACCGCCGCCAGATCCGACAGCCCCAGGGTGAACAGCACCGAACAGCCCTTCAGCGCCTCCACCCGCTCCACCAGCGGATCGCGGCCCTGGCCGTCGTCGTCGCCCATATCCTCCATGACGCAGCCGCCGGCCCTGCCCTGGCCGCTGCCCGGTCCTTTCCGCCCGCCCCGGCGGAAATGCACCACATCGACGAATTCGGCGGCCTCGGCGGCGACGTCGTAGAACACCACCTGCCGGGCGGCGGCGAAACTGGCATCGCATTGGATCAGGCTGTTGGTGGTCAGGGCGATGCGCAGATGCGGATTATCCATGGCGGCTCTCCGGGTTGGGGTCAGATCATCGGCAGACCGGGCACCAGGATCTCGCGGCCGAAACGGGCGCGAAACCGGGCCGGCAGGGTCAGGCCGTCGGGAATGCGGGCGCGCCAGCGCGGCAACTGCTCCCGCGCCAGGGCGGCGTCGGTCAGGGCCTCCGCCGGAATGATGTGCAGCCGCTCGTCCACCACGGCGAACAGATCAAGGGGATAGCGCCCGGCATCGCCGTAGCGCTCGCCCAGCTGGAAGCGGATCAGGCCGCCGGTCTCGCCATATTTCGGCAGATCGCAGTCGAAGCGGAGATGGCGGTTCAGGCACAGGCGGTCGCGGAACTGGTAGAGCCGCTGATCCTCGTCGTAGAACCAGTGGATCTCGCCGGTGATATCGGCCCAGTAGCGCAGCAGCATGGCCTCCACATAGGCCTCGGGATAGGGCGAGGACGCCGCCTCCAGACCGTAGACCACCGCCGACTCCAGCAGAGCCATGCCCGCCAGGCTGATGCGCAGCGTCAGCGCCGTGCGCTCCACCACCGCGGCGGCCTTGACCAGGCCGTCGCGCACCTCGATGCGGCCGCTCTCATGGCCGAGGGCGGCGGCGACGATGCGCAAGGCGCGGTAGATCTCGGCCATCACCTTGTCGGTCGGCCGGTCTTTCGGCAGGCCGAGATATTTGCCCCACACCGCCATGGCATCAAGGCCCGGCAGCGGCGCCCCCAGGGCGGCATCAAGGCCGGCGAAGGCGCCTTGCAGCCGCGCCGCCGCCTGCCGGGCCTCGGCCAGTTCGCCGTCAGGGTCGGCGGCGAACTGCAGGGTCCGCTTCTTGGAGGCGATCTCCAGGGCGCGGTGCTCGGGCAGCGACAGCCGGCGGCCGGGATCGCAACAAAACGGATGGGGCATGGTCATCGGCGCCTCCACAGGAAAAAGCGCGGCCGGAGGACACCCCTCCGGCCGCCTGCGGTGCATTACCAGGTGTTGAGGATCCACTCGCGGTTCCTGGTGTACTCCATATGGGCGAACAGGCTGTTGGCGATGGCCTCGCCCAGCAGCATGGCGCCGCGGTAGCCCATGGTGGGATGGCGGTAGAGCCCGGCCCGGTCGAAGGTGGGAAAGCCGACGCGGGTCATGGGAATGTTGGCGTCGATGGCCACATAGCGGCCCTTGGAATGCCCCAGGATCATGTCGATCTGGTAATCGGGGTTCTTGGCCCGCTTTTCCAGTTCCCACAGATCGGCGTTGCACACCACTTCCATGTCCCAGTCCACCTTGGACTTCAGGGCCAGGATGCGCGGATCCTTCTTGTAGCGGCTGTTGTCGTCGCCCAGCAGCAACAGCACCGGCTTCAGCTCCACCTCCAGGCAGAACTCGGCCAGGCCGATGACCAGATCGGGATGGCCGAACAGCGCCACCCGCTTGTCGGCGAAGAACATGTGGGCCAGATCCTGCAGGGCGTCGATGGCGATGCCGCGCTCCCTGATCAGCGAGTCCGGAATGGGCTTGCCGGTGATCTCGCTGATCTTTTGCAGCATGGCGTCGGTGTTGGCGATGCCGTAGGGGGTGGAGACGATATGCGCCGGCACCTCGAACTCGGTCTGCAGATACTGGGCGCTGCTGGCGCCCTCGTAGCGGGCCAGGGCCAGCGAGGCCAGGGCGTTGGCCGAACCCTGCAGATCCTCCACCGTGGTGCGGCCGTGGGTGTGGATGGTTTTATCGGGCAGCATGGGCGAGTCGAAATCCTCGGTATCCATGAACACCGTGGCCTCCACCCCCATCTCGCGCAGATAGTGCTTCAGCAGCGTCACATCACCGGGATTGACCCAGCCGGGGAACAGGTTGAGCTTGCCGCTGGGCGCCGCCTTGTGGGTGGCCAGGGTTTTCACCAGCGACAGCACACACTCGGAATAGCCCCCCACCTGGCTGTTCTTGAAGCTCGGGGTATGCACCGGCACCACATGCACCTTGCGGTCGGGGAACTCGGTCTTCAGCGCCTTGTTGCAGCGGCTGATGGTGCCTTCCACATCGTCGCCGATCACCTCGGTGGAGCAGGTGGTGATGATGGGGATGACCCGCAGTTCGGGATAGCGCCGCACCAGGGTCATCACCCCGTCCTCGATGCGCTGATGGCCGCCGAACACGGCGGAATCCTCGTGCAGCGAGGTGGAGGCGATATCGAAATTCTCTTTGAAATGCTGGGCGAACAGCAGCCGCACGAACATGGTGCAGCCCTGGCCGCCGTGGACCAGCGGAATGCAGTCCTTGACGCCGATGCCCGCATACTGGGCCCCGGCCGGCTGGCAGTCATACATCGGATTGATGATGCCCGCCCGTTCTCTGGTGGTGATTTCGCAACCCATCGGAACCCCCTAATAGAGCGTGTGGTTGAGTTCGTGATTGAGGGACCTGGTGATGGTGAAGTCCGTCAGCTTGTCCTTCAGGCCGTGCAGCAGATCGCGGATCTGCGCCGCGCCGCTATCCTCGATCCAGGGGAAGCGTTCGCGGAGATCCGAGACCATGACCTTGGCGTCGGCGTAGAACAGCCGGTCCATGGGGGTCTCCAGCGCCGGCGGCTGGCCGGTGAGCAGGGCGGCGGCGGCCTTCAGGATGCCGTCGATATTTTCCTCGCGGTCCCAGGCGCGCGAGAAGAACTGCCACAGGCAGCGCTCCTGCACGTAGTCGAACAGCTGATCGATTTTTTCCGGGGTCATTCCGCCGCCTCCTTGGCCGGGGTTGTCAGGGCGCCGCGCGGGTCGGTGGCGGCCAGCTTCAGCAGGGGGTTGTAGATGGCGTTGTACATATCGCGGGCCAGGTTGACGAAGCCCTCGAAGCCCATGTAGGGGCCGTTGTGGTAGGCATGGCCGTTGACGTAGGGGATGTGCAGTTTCTTCACCAGTTCGCCCACGCGCGGGCCGGTGAAGATGACGTCGGGCTTGACCAGATCGATGATTTCGAAAAATTCCAGCTCGTTGCCGTCATCGATGTAGTAGGTGCCGGCCTGGCCGCGGGCGATGACCTTCTCGAAATCCTCCTGATGGCCGAATTTCGAGGACATGGCCACCACCTGCACGCCGAGATCGTCCTCCACCGACTTGGTCCAGTGCCACAGGCGCGGGCCGCCGGTCCAGATGGCCATCTTGGTGCCCCGCAGCCGTTCCTTGTACCAGTCCAGCTTGGGCTTCCATTTGGCGTATTCCTCGGCGATCAGGGCCTCGCCCTTCTCCTCGATGCCGAAGAAGGCCGAGATCTTGCGGATGCCCTCGGCCATGTAGTTGAAGCCCCAGGAGTCGATATCGAGGCGGGGAATGCCGTATTTCTTCTTCAGTTCGTTGGCGATATAGCCGGCCGAGCGGGCGCAGTTGACCACGTTGAGCTGGGCGCGGTGCATGGAGCGCAGATCGTCGTAGTTGGCGTTGCCGGTGAAATGGGCGATGACCTGGATGCCGAGCTTGTCCCAGTACTGCTGCAGAAGCTCGCTATCGCCCTGGATGTTGTAGTCGCCGATGAAGTTCATGGTGTATTTCGAGGTGATCTCGGGCTCGACGGTGCCCACCTTCTCGTTGACCCAGCCGATATTGAGCACATGGTGCCCCTTGGACTGGGAAACGCCTGCGAAGCCGGGGCATTCGCAGGTGAAGATGTCGACGTCGGGACGAGCCTCCATCACCTTCTTGGCCACCGCCTTGATATCGTCGCCGATCAGGGCGGTGGGGCAGGTGGTGTAGACGATCATGCGCTTGATCTCGGGCATCTCGTCGAAGGCCTCGTGCATCGATTTTTCCAGGCGCTTCTCGCCGCCGAAAACGATGTGGCTTTCCTTCATGTCGGTGGACCAGACGTATTTCATCTGGAAATGACCGTTGTCGCTGGGATAACGCTTGGTGTGCCAGGTGTCGTAGGCGCAGCCGATGGGGCCGTGGATCATCTGGATGGTGTCCTTCAGCACGCCGCCGATCACCAGCTTGGCGCCGCAGAAGGCGCAGCCGCGTTCGGACAGGGTGCCGGGAATGGTCGAGGCGTTGGCCACCGGCAGGTAGTCGCGGGAATCCTCGCCATCCACCTTGAGGTAGATGTGTTTTTCGCGCTCGGGAATGTCCTTGTCGCATTGAAGCAGTACCATGGGCATCGCAGTGTCTCCTTGAAGTCCGGAGCGGTGCATCCGGGGCTGTTTAGACGCAAAAGCCGGTCTCCCCCCTATCGCAGAAAGCGTGCCAACCCGGACACTCCGGGAAAACACCGCGGAAATCCTGGAAAAACCTCCGCCCCACCGGCTAACGCCGGCCCGGCGGCAGCCGTACCGATCGGTGCGTTTTTTCGGGGATTCGTTCCGCCGCGTCCGCCCCGGAACGGAAAAAGGCCGTCCTGGCGGCTGGCACGCCGGTTGCCAGGAAAAGGCATCATCCCGGTTACGCCAGGAGCGCCCATGGACCAGCCCGTGCCCCGCCTTCGCATCGCCGTCGCCAGCCGCGACGGCGCGCGCATCGATCAGCATTTCGGCCAGGCCGACCGTTTTCTGATCTACGACGTCACCCCGGCCGGAGCGGATCTGCTGGAGGAGCGCCGCCTGGCCGCCCATGCCCGCAATGAGGAAAACCCGCGCGACACCATCCGCCGCATGCTGGCCGACTGTCCGGTGCTGCTGGTGGCCAAAATCGGCCCCGCCCCGCAGGAGATGCTGGCCGGGGCCGGCATCGCCGCCAGCGATCTCCAGGCCGGACAGGAGATCGAGGCCGCCCTGGCCCGGATCTTCGCCGACAAGACCGCCGCCCCCTCCGCCCCGGCGCCCGACAGCGCCGGGTTCCGGCTGCTGCACGCCATGCTGCGGGTGGCCGATCTGGAGCGATCGCTGGCCTTCTACGTGGATCTGCTGGGCATGACCCTGCTGGAGCGGCGCGAGCACAAGAAGAACCAGTTCAGCCAGGTCTATCTCGGCTATGGCGGCGGTTTCGGGGCCATGACCCTGGAACTGGTGTTCAACTGGAACCGCGACACCCCTTACGCGCCGGGCGAATCCTTCGGCCATCTGGCCATCGCCGTCAGCGGCATCACCCGGCTGTGCGACCGCCTGGCGGCGGCGGGGGTCACGCTGCCGCGGCCGCCGCGCGCCCAGCGCCACGGCAGCGGCATCGTCGCCTTCGCCCTGGACCCCGACGGCCACCGCATCGAACTGGTGGACATGTCCGACGGCGCCCACGCCCCCGATGGATCCCCCCCACCCCGCAGGAGACCGTTCCATGTCCGTTCAATCCGCCATCGACTATATCCGGCGCATGCGCGCCGACGACGCCTTCCGCCACAGCATGAACGACGGCAGCGACGACGACGAGGCCAGCTGGGAGCGCATCCGCGCCGCCGGCTACAGCTTCACCATGCCGGAATTCCGCGCCGCCCGGGAGGCGGTCTACCAGGAGTACGGCATCACGCCGCTGTGATCAGCGCCGGTAGGTGAGCACGGCCTCGCGGCGGCGGGTGAAATGATCGGCGATCTCGCCCGCCGCCGCCGCCGACAGCGGCAGGCCGTAGCTTTGCGCGATATCGATCAGCTGCGCGGCGGAATGGCTTTGCAGCGACTGAACCCCGGCATTGGCCAGGGTGGTCACGCGGCGGCACAGCCCCTGATCGGCGGTATGGGCGTCGAGCCAGCGGTCGCGCACCGCGCCGGGGCCGTAGCCTTGCAGGCAGGCGGCCAGATCGAAGCCGGGATCATAGGTGCGGATGGCGGCGGCCATGGCGATATCGGCGAGAATCAGATGGCTGCGCTGGGCAACGGTGTGCTGGTCCATGGCGATCATCCCTTGCGGTAGCTTCTATAGGTCAGGCCGTATTTTTCCATGCGCAGGCCCAGGGTGCGCCGGGTCAGCCCCAGGTCCTCGGCCGCCCTGGTGGTGTTGCCGCGATGGGTCTTCAGGGCCTCGACGATCATTTCATATTCCACCGCCTGCACCTTGGCCTCTAGGCCACAGCCGAAGGCGGTGCCGCTTTCCTCGGGGGTTTGCAGGCTGGGCGGCAGGCTGTAGCCATGGATCACCCCGTCCTCCGACAGGATCACCGCCCGCTCGACGACGTTTTCCAGCTCGCGCACATTGCCCGGCCAGTGATAGGCCATCAGCATGTTCAGCGCCGGGGTGGAGATGCGCACCACCTCCTTGCCCAGCTCGGCGGCATAGGCGGTGACGAAATGATCGGCCAGCAGGATGATATCGCTGCCACGGTCGCGCAGCGGCGGAATGGTCATGGGAAAGACGTTGAGGCGGTAGTAGAGATCCTCGCGGAAGCCGCCCTGTTCCACCATCTCGGCCAGATTGCGGTTGGTGGCGGCGATGATGCGCAGATCCACCCGCACCGGACGCGTGCCGCCCACCCGCTCGAAGGCGCGCTCCTGCAGCACCCGCAGCAGCTTGGCCTGCACCGGCAGGCTGAGCTCGCCCACCTCGTCGAGGAACAGGGTGCCGCCGTCGGCCATCTCGAAGCGGCCCTTGCGCAGGGCCGCCGCCCCGGTGAACGAGCCCTTCTCATGGCCGAACAGCTCGCTTTCCACGATGCTTTCCGGCAGGGCGGCGCAGTTGAAGGTGACGAACGGCCCCTCGGCCAGGGGGCTGTTGTAGTGGATGGCGTTGGCCACCCGCTCCTTGCCGACACCGCTTTCCCCCAGGATCAGCACCGTGGCCTTGGTGGCGGCCACCTTGCGGATCAGCTCGTACACCTCCTGCATGGGCTTGGAATTGCCGATGATGTTGGAGGGTTTGAAGCGCTCCTTCAGCGCCGACTGCAGACGGCGGTTCTCCATTTCCAGCCGCAGCTTCTCGCCCTGTTCCAGCAGGTAGAGCTCCACCGCCGGGGCGATCATCGAGGCGATGGTGGCCATCAGTTCCACATCCTGCTTCAACAGGCGGCGGTTGAGATAGACCCGCTCGGCGCCGATGGTGCCCAGCACCTTGCGGCCATGGCTGATGGGCACGCAGAAGAACGAGGCGTTGAGGGCGGAGCCATCGCCATGCACCAGGGTGCGGTTGAGGAAGGTGGGGCTGTCCTTCAGATGCGGCACGATGATGGCCTTGCCGGTTTCCACCACCTTGCCGGTAATGCCCTCGCCCAGGGAATAGATGCCGCGCCCCTTCTGCTCCTCGCTCAGGCCGAAGCTCTCATGCACGGTGATGGTGGCCGAACGGCTGTCGTACAGGCTTACCATGCCGCGCGAAATCTTCATCTGCTGCTGCATCACCCGCAGCAGCAGCGGCAGCGCCGCCGCCAGATTCTCGCTCTCGGTCAGCACCTGGCTGATCTGGAACAGAATGGGCAGCACGTTCACCCGGCACTCGCCGGTGAAGCAGTGGGTGAAATCCTCGACGAAATCATCGAGATCGATGGTGAAGGTGTAGTCCATGCGCATGCCCACACCGTCTCCTTGGAGGGCGCCCGCGTGGATCGCGGCCCCCGTCACAGACGAAAAAACCGCCCTCAGGAAAGCGCAGCAAAACCAAACATGTCAATACAAAAATAATAATGTTCAAAATACGACACAGTGTAGGATTCAAAACAAGCTGATGCAACACCATGAACAACCCTGCATACAGGCGGAAACGCCATTATTTTTAATTTCAATATCCCTTGTTTACTACATATTCGTACATATTTTTTGCCATTTGTACAATTTCGTACAAAACAGCCCCTCCGCATGGCGGTTTCCGCGCCGCCGCGTTTGGCCCCATCCTTGCTAAGCAGGATCCGCTCCCGAAGCGATCCACCCCGATGGAGGGCCCCATGCGAAGCACGGACCAGATCGCCGCCCTGAAAAGCGAACCCGCCTGCGCCCACAACGCCAAGGGCAAATCGGGCTGCGCCCGGCCGCAGCCCGGCGCCACCCAGGGCGGCTGCTGTTTCGACGGCGCCCGCAACGCCCTGCTGCCCATCGCCGACGCCGCCCATATCGTGCATGGCCCCATCGGCTGCGCCGGCTCCTCGTGGGACAATCGCGGCACCCGCTCCTCGGGGGCCGAGCTTTACCGCATCGGCATGACCACCGATCTCAACGACCTCGACGTCATCATGGGCCAGGGGGAAAAGCGCCTGCTGGCCGCCATCGGCCAGGCGGTGGAACAGTATGATCCGGCGGCGGTGTTCGTTTACGTCACCTGCGTGCCGGCCCTGCATGGCGACGATGTGGAGGCGGTGTGCAAGGCGGCGGCGGCCCGGCTGGGCCGCCCGGTGATCCCGGTGGACTGCGCCGGCTTCTACGGCAACAAGAATCTCGGCAACCGCATCGCCGGCGATGTGATCTACCGCCATGTCATCGGCACCGCCGAGCCGGCGCCGCCGCCGCCCGGCAGCGAGCGCCCCGGCCTGACCCGGCACGATGTCAACCTGATCGGGGAATGGAATGTCGGCGGCGAGTTCTGGAACATGGCGCCGCTGTTCGACGAACTGGGCCTGCGCCTGCTCTGCACCTTTTCCGGCGATTCCCGCTTTCACGAGGTCCGCACCATGCACCGGGCCGAGGCCAACATGGTGGTCTGCTCCAAGGCCATGATCCATGTGGCGCGCCAGCTGCGGGAAGACTGGGGCACGCCTTATTTCGAGGGCAGCTTCTATGGCTTGGCCGACACCTCGCGCAGCTTAAGCGATTTCTCCCGCCTGCTGGGCGATGCCGGTCTTGCCGCCCGCACCGAGGCGCTGGTGGCGCGCGAGGAGGCCCGGGTGGCCGCCGCCCTGGCCCCCTTGCGGCCCCGGCTGGCCGGCAAGCGGGCGCTGATCTTCACCGGCGGCTACAAATCCTGGTCCATCGTTTCGGCCATGCAGGATCTGGGGCTGGAGGTGGTGGCCACCGGCACGGAAAAATCCACCGAGGAGGACAAGGCCCGCATCCGGGCCCTGATGGGCACGGGCGCCCGCATGATCGAGGACAACGACCAGAGGGCGCTGCTGCGCATCTTCGCCGACACCGGCGCCGACATTCTCATCGCCGGCGACCGCTACATCTATCCCACCCTGAAATCCCGCCTGCCCTTCCTCGATATCGACCATGTGCGCGCCGTCGGCTATGCCGGCTATGCCGGCATGATCGAGCTGGCCCGCAACCTCGACCGCGCCCTGGCCAGCCCGGTGTGGCGCCAGGTGGCGGCCCCGCCGCCCTGGGCGGCGGCGGCGCGGGCGGCCTGATCATGGCGGCGATCCTGGCCCCCGCCAAGGCCCTGGCGGTCAACCCCTTGAAGGTCAGCCAGCCGGTGGGCGCCGCCCTGGCCTTTCTCGGCCTGGCGCGCTGCATGCCGCTGGAACATGGCGCGCGCGGCTGCGCCGCCTTCAACAAACTGTTCTTCATGCGCCATTTCCGCGAACCCATCGCCCTGCAGACCACGGCCATGGATCAGGTCACCACCATTCTCGGCGCCGATGAGTCGGTGGTGGAGGCCCTGGCCACCCTGGCCGCCCGCGATCAGCCCGAGGTGGTGGGGCTGGTGGCCACCGGTCTGGCGGAAACCCAGGGCGCCGACATTCCCCGCACCATCGCCGCCTTCCGCGCCGCCCATCCCGGCCTGGCCGCCATGGCGGTGGTGCCGGTTTCCGCCACCGACACCCAGGGCTGCCTGGAAAGCGGTTACGCCCTGGCGGTGGAGGCCATCCTCGACCATCTGGGCCCCGCCGTTCCGGCGGCGCGGCGGCGGCCGCGCCAGGTCAATCTGCTGGCCTCCTCCATGCTGTGCCCCGGCGATATCGACGTCCTGCGCGCCTGGATCGAGGCCTTCGGTCTCGAGGCCGTGGTGCTGCCCGATCTCGGCGATTCCCTCGACGGCCATCTGATCGAGGCCGGTTTTTCCACCCTGACCTACGGCGGCACGCCGCGCCCGGCCATCGCCGCCCTGGCCCAATCCGCCGCCACCCTGGTGATCGGGCCGTCGCTCGAGCGCGCCGCCCGGCGCCTGGCCGAGCGCACCGGCCTGCCCACCCATTCTTTCGCCGGGCTGTCGGACCTCGCCGCCTGCGATTCCTTCACCCACACCCTGGCGGCCATCGCCGGGCGGCCGGTGCCGCCCCGCCTGTGCCGCGCCCGCGACCGTCTGCTGGACGCCATGGTCGACTGCCAGTTCCAGCTGGGCGGCACCCGCGTGGCGCTGGCCGCCGATCCCGATCTGCTGGCCGCCCTGACCGTCTTTCTAAGCGGCATGGGCATGGAGGTGGTGGCCGCCGTGGCCTCGGCGCGCGGGCCGGCCCTGGCCGGGCTGGAGCTGGACGAGGTGCTGGTGGGCGATTTCGAGGATCTGGAACGGCTGGCCCGCGACCGCCACGCCGAGCTGATCATCGCCAACAGCCACGGCGCCCCGGTGGCGGCGCGCCTGGGCCTGCCATTGCTGCGCGCCGGCTTCCCGGTGACCGACGTTTATGGCGCCCCGTCGCTGGCCTCGGTGGGCTACGACGGCAGCCGCCGCCTGCTGTTCGAACTGGCCAACCTGATGCTGGGCCAGTACCGCGAAATCGCCCCCTACCGCTCGCGCTACCGGAGAGACGCCCCATGCTGAGGATCGCCTTCGCCTCCACCGACCGCCAGCATGTGGACCTGCATTTCGGCAGCGCCGACAGCCTGGTGCTGTTCGACGTGCAGCCGGGCCGGGCCGATCTGGTGGGGGTGGGCCAGTTCGTCAAGGCCGAACAGGTGGGCGAACAGGGCCGCCGGGGCCTGGCCGGCGGCACCCAGGACAAGGTGCTGGCCAAGCTGGATTTCGTGCAGGACTGCGCCGCCGTTTATGCCGCCTCCATCGGCGCCTCGTCGATCCGGCGGCTGATGGCGGCGGGCATCCAGCCCGTCATCGTCGATGCCGGGCACGAGATCGGCGACCTGCTGAACGAGGTCAGCCTGGCCCTGGCCCTGGGCGGTCTGGCCTGGGTGGAGCGGGCCCGCCGCCGCGCCGCCGCGCCATCCCCTGCCGCCGACGGCGACAGCCGCCGCCTGATGACCGCCGCGGATTTCAAGGATTAAAGCCCCATGCGCCTTGCCGTTTCCACCCTGGCCCTGATCGCCGCCGATGCCGCCGCCCTGCTGCCGCGCCTGCCCGCCCTGGGGGTGGAGG
>JAJZGK010000295.1 GCA_021798485.1 Pseudomonadota bacterium | reverse complement strand
CGGCCACGTCCAGCACCAGGCGGTAGCCCCGCGTGCCCGAGGGCGGCATGATGAAATCCTTGCGTACCGTCACCGGCCCCTTGCCGCGCAGGGTCAGGGCGCCGCCCGGCCCCTGCCCCTGGTAGGACCAGCCGCCCAGCACGCCCACGGCGCGATGGCCGTCGCGGCGGGCGAAGCTCCAGTCCAGGGCGGGAAAGCGCACCACCACGCCGTCGGGCGCCGTTTCCAGGGTAAAGCGCGGATGGGCCGAAAGCTCCAGCACGAAGCGGGTCATATCATCGTGCGCGGCGATGCGCACCGCCGTCACCTCGGGGGCCGGCGCCCCATGCGCCCAGGCGGCCGCCGGCGGCAGGGCCACCAGCAACGACACCAGTACGGCAAGCAAACGGAACAGACGCGGCACTCCTGGCCCCATGATCGGCGCGATCCACGCGGATGAAAGCGCCCACATATAGCCAAAAGCCCCTACCGGCTTCAATGAAAACCCATTCCCCATTCTCGGAAAGCCTTTGATTCCGATACAGGAACCCCAACCCTGCCCAGAAATCAGGCAAAGAAGGCCATTGCTGGAAACACGCATCGCGGTTATGTTTGTGGCGCGTAGCCGCAAACCGGAAGCCATCCTCCGCGATGGTCGATCGGCGGAAGGCGCCGCGCTCCTGATGGGCCAAGGCTTAGGCAATATCGCCGGCCGCTGCAAGGCCTGGGGTGCGGACAAACCCGACCGAGAGTGTTCCGGCACATGCGGCGACGGAGCGAGCAATTTTTTCAAAAGCCGGGCGCGCAGCCCGCTTCAGGGTTTCCTTCTCTATGCACTTCGTCATCATCACGACCAAGACGCTGACCAGAGAGACCGCGGGCGCTGCCGGCTTTGGTACACAACACCGCTGCGTGATGGCGCCCTTGGCGCCCGCGGCAGCGTCTTGGAGCTTTGAGTTTAATGGCAAAACGTATGCTGATCGACGCGACGCACGCGGAAGAAACCCGTGTCGTCGTGGTCAATGGAACACGCCTGGAAGAATTTGACGTCGAGACATCGACCAAGAAGCAGCTGAAGGGGAACATCTACCTGGCCAAGATCGTCCGGGTGGAGCCGTCGCTGCAGGCGGCTTTCGTCGATTACGGCGGAAACCGCCACGGCTTCCTGGCCTTCAGCGAAATCCATCCCGACTATTATCAGATCCCGGTGGCCGACCGTCAGGCCCTGCTGGCCGAACAGCGCGAGGTGATGCGCCAGAGCAGCGCCGCCGCCGCCGCCGATTTCGGTGATGACGCCGACGAGGATGCCGCGCCCCAGGCCGAACACGCCGTGGTGGAACGCCTGAGCGGCGATGCCCCGGCCGAAGCCGGCGAGCCCCAGCCCCTGACCGGCGAAATCCTGCCCCCCGATCACACCGACGACGCGGCGCCGCAGGCGATGGAAAACGCCGGCGGCGAGGATGAGGCGGAAGCCGAGGCCGAACCCGAGCGCCGCCGCCCCAAATCGCTGCGCAATTACAAGATCCAGGAAGTCATCAAGCGCCGCCAGATCGTGCTGGTGCAGGTGGTGAAGGAGGAACGCGGCAACAAGGGCGCCGCGCTGACCACCTATCTGTCGCTGGCCGGCCGTTATTGCGTTTTGATGCCCAACACCGCCCGGGGCGGCGGGGTCTCGCGCAAGATCACCAATGCCGTCGACCGCAAGCGCCTGAAGGCCATCGCCAACGAGATGGAGATCCCCGAGGGCATGGCGGTGATCGTGCGCACCGCCGGATCGGAGCGCACCAAGCCGGAAATCCGCCGCGATTATGAATATTTGCTGCGGCTGTGGGATTCGGTGCGCGATCTGACCCTGCGCTCCAGCGCCCCGGCCCTGGTCTATGAAGAGGCCAACCTCATCAAGCGCTCGATCCGCGATCTTTATTCCCGCGATATCGACGACATCCTGGTGGACGGCGAGGAAGGCTACCGCCTGGCCAAGGACTTCATGCGCATGCTGACCCCCAGCCATGCCAAGAAGGTCCAGCTTTACAAAGATCCGGCCATGCCGCTGTTCCAGCGCTTCCAGATCGAAAATCAGCTGGACGCCATGCACAGCGCGGTGGTGCAGCTGAAGTCGGGCGGCTATCTGGTGATCAACCAGACCGAGGCTCTGGTGGCCATCGACGTCAATTCGGGCCGCTCCACCAAGGAGCGCCATATCGAGGAGACGGCGCTGAAGACCAATCTGGAGGCCTCCGACGAGGTGGCCCGCCAGCTGCGCCTGCGCGATCTGGCCGGCCTGATCGTCATCGACTTCATCGATATGGAGGAAACGCGCAACAATCACGCGGTGGAACGCCGCCTGAAGGATGCCATGCGTTTCGACCGCGCCCGCATTCAGCTGGGCAAGATCAGCCCCTTCGGCCTGATGGAGCTGTCGCGCCAGCGCCTGCGCCCCAGCCTGATGGAAACCAGCTTCCAGCCCTGCCCGCATTGCGGCGGCACCGGCATGGTGCGTTCGGTGGAATCCTCCTCGGTGCATGTGCTGCGCGCCATCGAGGAAGAGGGCATCCGCCGCCGTTACAGCGAAATCACCGTGACCGTCAATTCGGCCATCGCCCTTTACGTGCTGAACCAGAAGCGCGCCGCCCTCACCGATATCGAGGCCCGCTACGGCTTCCGGGTGTCGCTGCTGGGCGACGATTCGCTGATCCCGCCCGCCTTCCGCATGGACAAGGTGAAGTCGGAAACCCCGATCGAGGCGCCGGCGCCGCGCCCCATCTCCAGCGATCTGCCCATCGTTGCCGATCCCGAGGATGAGGAGTTGCCCGACGAGGAGGCCGAGGAGGCCGAGGCCGTCGAAACCGAGACCGAGGCCGAGGCCCGCCCCGAGGCGCAGAAGGACGAGGACGGCGAAGGCCGCAAGGGCCGCCGCCGCCGCCGCAGCCGCCGCCGCCGCCGCGACGAGGGCACCGATGCCGAGGCCGCTCTTGAAGACGAGGCTGAAGCCGAAGGCGAGGAGGCCGCCCAGAACGAAACCGCCGGGGCCGCCGAGGCCGCGGAAGACGACCATGACGACGGCGATGACGGCGATGACGGCGATGACGAGGACGAGGCCGGAACCCTGGCCGATGGTCAGCCCGCCGCCCGCCGCCGCCG
>JAJZGK010000066.1 GCA_021798485.1 Pseudomonadota bacterium | reverse complement strand
GTGTCTGGATCGAAACCCCCGCCGCGGCTGGGTGGCCTGGACGGTGGTGGTCGCCCCTCACGCAGGGGCGTGGATCGAAACTCCTGAGGAAGATCTTGCAAAAGAAGAGGCTCTAGTCGCCCCTCACGCAGGGGCGTGGATCGAAACCCGCCGCCGCGCGGCTGCTGTTGGCCACCGCCGAGTCGCCCCTCACGCAGGGGCGTGGATCGAAACCGCCCCATCGTGCCGATCACGCCCACCCTTTCCGGTCGCCCCTCACGCAGGGGCGTGGATCGAAACTGCGATGTCGTACCGTCGAGCAATTCAACACGCCGCGTCGCCCCTCACGCAGGGGCGTGGATCGAAACCATGTCAAGGAAGTCTCTTCCATAAAAAAACCAGGTCGCCCCTCACGCAGGGGCGTGGATCGAAACGGCCGTGTTCACGCCGCCAGCGGCGGCAGCCGCAGGTCGCCCCTCACGCAGGGGCGTGGATCGAAACGACCTGACCCAGCTGTGGAGTGTTGATACCGCCAGTCGCCCCTCACGCAGGGGCGTGGATCGAAACCCAAAAGATGTCCTGGGTCGCGCCGCCGGCCGGGTCGCCCCTCACGCAGGGGCGTGGATCGAAACTCGATCTGGATGCCGGTATCGGCGTAGCTCAAAGTCGCCCCTCACGCAGGGGCGTGGATCGAAACAGGCGGCGCGTCATCGTCTCCATGCGCCTGGTCGGTCGCCCCTCACGCAGGAACACACCATATCCAGCATCACGGTCCGGCAGAGCGGGCTTCCATTCTGGTCTGGGCAGCCGCTCCTCTCCCCCTCAAAAAAAGCCGCCGGGGTTTCCCCCGGCGGCAGGGCTTGGAAAAGGGACCTCAAAAATCGGAGCGCTGCGCTCTTTTATGCGCCCAGGCCGGTCTCCGACCGGATCTGCTGCGCAAAAAAGGCTTCACGCTCCGCCATCGCCCGCGCACTGCGGTCGATCACCGAAAAGAACCAGATGGACAGGAAGGCCAGCGGCATGGAAACGATGGCCGGATAGCGGCAGGGAAAGGGCGCCACGGCATGGCCGAGCAGATCCTGCCACACCTCGGGCCCCAGCACCGTCAGGGCCAGCGCCGCCGCCAGACCGATGAAGCCGCCCAGCACCGCGCCCCGCGTGGTCAGGCCGCGCCAGAACATCGACAGCACCAGCACCGGAAAATTGCTGCTGGCCGCCACGGCGAAGGCCAGCCCCACCAGATAGGCGATGTTCTGATGCTGGAACAGGATGCCCAGCAGCACCGCCAGCACGCCCAGCCCCAGCACCGCCAGTTGCGAGGCCCGCACCTCGGCCTGTTCGCTGGTGCGGCCACGGGCGAACACGTTGGCGTAAAGATCGTGCGAAATGGCCGAGGCCCCGGCCAGGGTCAGCCCGGCCACCACCGCCAGGATGGTGGCGAAGGCCACGGCGGCGATGAAGCCCAGGAACAGATCGCCGCCCACCGCCTGGGCCAGGAACAGCGCCGCCATGTTGAAGCCGCCGGCCAGGGCATCCTCGCCGCCGCCGGTGGTGGCCGTTCCGCCCAGCATCACGATGGCGCCGAAGCCGATGATGAAGGTGAGCAGATAGAAATAGCCGATGAATCCGGTGGCGTAGAACACCGACTTGCGGGCCGCCCTGGCATCGGCCACGGTAAAGAAGCGCATCAGGATATGCGGCAGACCGGCGGTGCCGAACATCAGGGCCAGGGCCAGCGACAGCACATCCAGCGGATGATGGATCAAAAGGCCGGGGGCCAGAATGGCCTGATGCCGCTCGTGCGCCGCCACCGCCTGGGCGAACAGGGCTCCCACGTCGAAGCCGAAGGGCGCCAGCACCGCCAGGGCGATGAAGCTGGCCCCGGCCAGCAGCAGGCAGGCCTTGATGATCTGCACCCAGGTGGTGGCCCGCATGCCGCCAAGGGCCACATAGACCATCATCAGCAGCCCCACCAGCGCCACCGCCAGGCGGTAATCCAGCCCGAACAGCAGCCGCATCAGCTGCCCCGCCCCCACCATCTGCCCGGCCAGGTAAAAGAGCACCACCACCAGCGAACTGGCGGCGGCGAAGCTGCGCACCGGCACCTGCCCCAGGCGGTACGACACCACATCGGCGAAGGTGTAGCGGCCCAGATTGCGCAGCCGCTCGGCGATGAGGAACAGCACGATGGGCCAGCCCACCAGCCAGCCCACCGAATAGATCAGGCCATCGAAGCCGCCGCCGTAAACCAGCGCGGAAATCCCCAGGAACGAGGCTGCCGACATATAATCGCCGGCAATGGCCAGTCCGTTCTGAAAGCCGGTCACACCGGCCCCGGCCACGTAAAACTCCTCGGCCGAGCGGGTGCGCCGCGCCGCCCAGCCGGTGATGACCAGAGTCAACCCCACGAACAGCAGAAAACTGGCCACCGCGCTCCAGCCGGCGGGATTGCTCCAGCCCGCGCTCATCGCGATTCCTCGATCAGGGCATGAATCAGGGGATCGAACACGGCATTGGCGCGGCGCACGTAAATCCCGGTCAGCGCCACCGACCACAGGATCACCCCCACCCCCAGCCCCAGCCCCAGCGACAGGCTGCCGCCGGGCAGCAGCGGCCGCGCCAGCAGCGCCGGCGCCCAGGCCGCCAGACCGATGAAGGCGAGATAGGCCGCCGCCACCAGAGCCGCCAGGCCCCAGGCGAACCGGGCGCGCCGGCGCACCAGTTCGGCATATTTGGGATTGCGGCCGATCCGCTGCGGCAGACCATCGATCACGGGGGAATCCTCCCTTGCCCTGTTGCAGAAGACCAGAATTACCGAAGCCTGACAAAGCGTCAACAATATTGGGGGAATGCGGTATGGAGCAATTCCGATAACGGTAAATTCAATATGGTTAAACAAGGATAAATCAGAATTATTAAAATCAACATAGAAGACAGTGATACAACATGCATCATTGCAACAACCACAAAAATCACCTGCAAAAATATGAAATTATTTATGATCAACCACATTAAATAACACATGCTTTGTTCATTTCATTACAACTTAAGAGAAATCACAAAATCCTCCAGATTTGCAATTTACGCATAGCTCTATTCGCTTTTATCATTTGACCATATTATCTATGATAAAAGACATGATCCAACTCACCCCAACCCTGCGCCGCCTGGACAGTTTCCCCTACCGTCACCGTGTGGCCGACGTGATGGCGCGGCCGGTGCTGACCGGAGCGGAGGGCCTGACCCTGGCCCAGGCCTGCGCGCGGATGGAGCGGGCCGCCTCGTCGTCGCTGGTGATCGTCGATGCCCGCGGCCTGGCTCGCGGCATTCTGACCGAGCGCGACGTGATCCGCGCCGTCGGCCAGCGGGGCGAAAGCGCCCTTGGCACCGCCGCCGCCGCCTTGATGTCGGCCCCGGTGCACAGCATCGCCGCCGACACCTATCTCTATATCGGCATCGCCCGCATGAGCCGCCTGGGCCTGCGCCACCTGCTGGTGACCGACGCCAAGGGCCGCCCCGCCGGCATGCTGACCGCCCGCCATCTGCTGAAGGTGCGCAGCGTGCAGGCCCTGATCATCGGCGACGATCTGACCGAGGCCGAAACCGCCGCCGATCTGCGCCGCGCCCACGACAGCCTGCCCATCCTGGCGGAAAACCTGCTGGACGACGGCGTGGCCGCCCGCGATACCGCCGCCGTGATCAGCGCCGTGCTGCGCGATATCACCGCCCGCGCCGCCCAATTGGTGGAACACAGCCTGGCCGCCGACGGCTACGGCGCCGCCCCGGCCCCCTGGGCGCTGCTGATCCTGGGATCGGGCGGGCGGGGCGAAAGCCTGCTGGCCTGCGACCAGGACCACGCGCTGGTGCACGAGGGCACCGCCGATCACGACCGCTGGTACGCCGCCTTCGCCACCCGCTTCACCGATCTTCTGGCCGAGGCGGGGCTGCCGCCCTGCCCCGGCGGCGTTATGGCCAGCAATCCCGACTGGCGGCGCCCGCTGGCCGACTGGCAATGGGAAATCCGCCGCTGGGTGTTCGAACCCCAGTCGCGCACCATGCGCAGCATCGATCTGTTTTTCGATGCCCAGCCGGTGCACGGCGATGCCGCCCTGGCCGGGCGCCTGCACCGCTATGCCATCGAAACCGCCGGCACCTCGGCCTTTTTCACCCAGTTTCTCGCTCTGAACGTGGCCGCCGGCACCGGCCCCCTCGGCCTGTTCGGGCAGATCCCCACCTGGGGCGGGCGCTTCAACGCCAAAACCGCCGGGCTGTTCCCCATCGTGGCGGCCATCCGGGCCAAGGCGGTGCGCAACGGCATTGCCGCCACCGGCACCCTTGAACGCCTGCGGGCCCTGCAGGCCACCGGCGTGATGCTGGACGAGGATGCCGCCAGCCTGACCGCCGCCTACGAGACCCTGCTGCGCCAGCTGCTGCGCCAGCAGCTGGCCGACATCGCCGCCGGACGGCCGCCGGGGCACGATCTGATCCCCGCCCGCCTGGGGCGCCAGGATCACGCCGCCCTGAAAACGGCCCTGCGCCGCATCCGCGTGCTGAAGCAAACCCTGCCCGGCCGCGGATAAGAGAGGGGCTTTATACCAGCTCCACCCGGTCGCCCAGGGCGTTGAAGGCGATGGCGTTCAAAAGGGCGTCCACCGTGGTGCAGCCCGCCTTCAGCACCCGCACCGTGTAGGGGGCGGCCTCGGGCGACAGCGCCGTATGGGTCACGCAATTCTGCGTCATCATGCCGCACAGCAACAGTTCGCCGATGCCCAGCCGCTCCAGCGCCGCCGCCAGGCCGGTGCCGCGAAAGGCGTCGGCGCGGGTTTTGGTCACCACCAGGGCCTCCGGCGCCGCCGCCGTCAGGCGGGGATGCAGGGCGGCGCCATCGCTGCCGGCCCGGAAGAACGGCGCCTCGGCCCCGCCCTCGTGCCGCACCAGGATCACCGCCTCTCCCGCCGCCCGGGCCCGCGCCACCGCCGCCAGCACGGCCTCCAGCACCGCCTCGGCCTGCCACTGCGGGTAAAGCCCGCCGGGAAAATAATCGTTCTGCACATCGATCACCACCAGGGCCTTGCCGGGCATCGCCGTCACTCCGTTTTGCGAAAAGAGAAGGCTATTCTAGCACATCCCGGCAAGCGGAACCGAGCGCCGGGTTCTCCCCGGCGGAACCACGAGGCCGAAGCCGATCCTTGCGGGCGCCCCCCCTTTTTATGGTTCATCGCGGACGTCCGGGGAGAACGGGTTGACACGGGAAAATCCGGAAAAATATCATCCCCTTGTCCATCGGACATTTCGGGGCCGCCAGGCCTTAAGGCAACGCGGATGGACAAGGGACAACCACGGATGGGCCTGAAGCTAAGATCGACGCCTGTGTCCACGCTCGAAGACGTCTGCCGAGCTTTTGTTCGCCTTCGGCACGCCGTGCTGCGAGGTACGGTGCATCCTCCAATAAGGGCGCGTCCGTGTCTGTCTGCGGTTGTCGGTGTCCATCTGCGTTGCGCATAAAACCCCAGCGCCTCTCAAGCCAATGGGGCCCTGAACACGGCGCGCGGCACTCAGCCCGTACGGCATGACAGGGCCCTCTCTTCTAGAGCAGCCCGGCCATGGCCTCGGCCACCGCCTCCGGGGTGAAGCCGAAATGACGGAACAGTTCGGGCGCCGGCGCCGATTCGCCGAACGTGGTCATGCCGATCACCCGGCCCGCCCCCACCAGCTTCCACCAGGGGTCGGGATGGGCCGCCTCCACCGCCAGCCGCGGCAGGCCGGGGGGCAGCACGGCGTCGCGCCAGGCGCGGTCCTGGGCCAGGAACAGCTCCAGGCAGGGCATGGAGACCACCATCACCGCCCGGCCCCGTTCGGCCAGCAGCGCCTGCGCCTGCATGGCCAGCCCCACCTCCGAGCCGGTGGCGATGATCACCCCCTCGGCCGCCCGGCCGCCGGGCGCGGCGGCCAGCACATAGCCGCCACGGCGGATCGCCTCCAGCCCGGCCGGATTGTGCGGCTGGCAGGCCAGGCCCTGGCGCGACAGCAGCAGGGCGCTGGGGCCATCGGCCCGTTCCACCGCCGCCTGCCAGGCCACGGCGGTTTCCACGGCGTCGCAGGGGCGCCACACCGCCAGGCCGGGGATCAGCCGCAGGCTGGCCGCCTGCTCCACCGGCTGGTGGGTGGGGCCATCCTCGCCCAGGCCGATGGAATCGTGGGTGAAAACATGGATCACCCGCTGGCGCATCAGCGCCGCCATGCGCAGGGCGTTGCGGGCATAATCGGAAAAGACCAGAAAGGTGCCGCCGAAGGGAATGAAGCCGCCATGCAGGGCCAGGCCGTTCATCATCGCCGCCATGCCGAACTCGCGCACGCCGTAGCTGAGATAGCGGCCGCCGCCGCCGTCGTTCACCCGTTCGGCGCCGTTCCAGTCGGTCAGGTTCGAGCCGGTCAGATCGGCCGAGCCGCCGAACAGCTCGGGCAGATGCGGGGCCAGCAGGGCGATGGCCTCCTGCGAGGCTTTGCGGCTGGCCACGCTGCCGCCGCGGCCCAGGGCCGCCGTCAGCAGCGTGCCCACCGTCAGCCGCCAGTCGTCGGGCAGTTGCCCGGCCATGCGCCGCGCCAGCTCCGCCGCCTCCTGCGGATAGTGGGCGCGGTAGCGCCCGAAGCCGGCCTGCCACTCGGCCTGCCGCGCCGCGCCGGGGGCGGTGGCATCGAAGGCGGCGCGCACATCGGCGGGACTCTCGAACGGGGCGTGCGGCCAGTCCAGGGCCTGACGCATGGCCGCGATCTCGGCCTGGCCCAAAGGGGCGCCGTGCACATCGTGGCTGCCGGCCTTGCCGGGGCTGCCGTGGCCGATCTCGGTGCGGCAGCAGATCAGGGTGGGCCGGCCCGGATCGGCCTTGGCCTCGGCCAGGGCGGCCCGCACCGCGGCAATGTCGTGGCCATCCACCGCCGGGATCACCTGCCAGCCGTAGGCGGCGAAGCGGGCCGGGGTATCGTCGCGGAACCAGCCCCGCACGGCGCCATCGATGGAAATGCCGTTATCGTCGTAAAGGCAGATCAGCTTGCCCAGCCCCAGCACCCCGGCCAGCGAGCACACCTCGTGGGAAATGCCCTCCATCAGGCAGCCATCGCCCACGAACACATAGGTGTGGTGATCCACCACCGCATGGCCGGGGCGGTTGAAGCGTTCGGCCAGCAGTTTTTCCGCCAGGGCCATGCCCACGGCGTTGGCCAGCCCCTGCCCCAGCGGGCCGGTGGTGGTTTCCACCCCCGGCGTCAGGCCGTGCTCGGGGTGGCCCGGCGTGCGCGAGCCCATCTGGCGGAAGCGCTTCAGATCCGCGAGGGACAGATCATAGCCGCTCAGATGCAAAAGGGCGTAGAGCAGCATGGAGCCGTGGCCGTTGGACAGCACGAAGCGGTCGCGGTTCCACCAGCCGGGATCGGCGGGATTGTGGCGCAGAAAACCATCGCCCTGCAGGCCCCACAGGGCCACGGCGATATCGGCCATGCCCAGCGGCATGCCGGGATGGCCGCTGTTGGCGGCCTCGACGGCATCGGCGGCCAGCAGGCGCAGGGCGGTGGCGGCGCGCGCCTCCAGGGCGGCGGAAACGGGAGGCGGGGCGAGAACGGTCATGACGGGATCTCCGAGAATAGACTGCGGCTGTGTCCAGATCCGCTGGACACAGCTCTCATGGCTTGCTGCCTTTGGCGCTCAGGCGCCGCCAAGGCTTTACGCGGTTCCAGCCTTGCCGAAACCGCTCCAACTAACGGCCCAGGGCCTTGTGGCGGCGTTCCATCAGCCGCCAGATGAAGGGGGTGAAGATCAGCTGCATGGCCAGATCCATCTTGCCGCCGGGGGCGACGATGGTATTGGGCCGCGACATGAAGCTGTCTTTCAGCATGTTCAGCAGATAGGGAAAATCGATGCCCTGGGGCTTGGCGAAGCGGATCACCAGCAGGCTTTCGTCGGGCGAGGGAATATGCCGCGAGATGAAGGGGTTGGAGGTATCCACCATGGGCACCCGCTGGAAATTGACATGGGTGCGGGTGAACTGCGGGCAGATGTAGTGCACATAATCGTGCATGCGCCGCAGGATGGTGTCGGTCACCGCCTCGGTGGAATAGCCGCGCGCGGCCTTGTCGCGGTGGATCTTCTGGATCCATTCCAGATTGATCACCGGCACCACCCCCACCAGCAGATCGGCATGGCGGGCCACATCCACCCCCTCGTAGGCCGCGGCGCCGTGCAGGCCCTCGTAGAACAGAACATCGCTGCCCTCGGGCAGATCCTCCCACGGGGTGAAGGTGCCGGGCGGCTGTTTGTAGGGGGCGGCCTCGCCCTCGTCGTGCAGGTATTTGCGCCGCCGCCCGCCGCCATCGGCGCCATAGCGGGCGAACAGCGCCTCCAGATCCTCCAGGCAGTTGGCCTCGGGGCCGAAATGGCTGAAGGTGTGATTGCCCGCCGCCAGCGCCTCGGCCATGCGCCGCTTCATTTCGGCGCGGTCGTAGCGGTGGAAGCTGTCGCCTTCGATGAACAGGGCGTTGACCTGCTCGCGGCGGAAGATCTGCTCGAAGGTGCGCGACACCGAGGTGGTTCCGGCCCCCGACGAGCCGGTGACGGCGATGATGGGATGTTTGGCGGACATGGGCAAATCCTCCTTCAGGCCGGGGTACGGAACAGGCCGCGGGTATTGAACAGCGGGGTATCGGGGCGGGCGCGGTCCTGGTCGCGGTGATAGGCGATGATGCGCTCCACCTCGGCCCGGGAGCCGAAGATCAGGGGAATGCGCTGGTGCAGGCTGGTGGGCGCCACCTCCAGCAGGCGCTCGCTGCCGGTGGTGGCCAGGCCGCCGGCCTGCTCCATGAGCAGGGCCACCGGATTGGCCTCGTACAGCAGGCGCAGCCGCCCCGGCTTGGCCGGTTTCTTGTTGTCGCGCGGGTAGAGATAAACGCCGCCGCGCATCAGCACGCGGTGGGCATCGGCCACCAGCGAGGCGATCCAGCGCATGTTGAAATCCTTCTCGCGCGGGCCGCTCTGCCCGGCCAGGCATTCCTCCACATAGCGGCTGACCGGCGCCTCCCAGAAGCGGCTGTTGGAGGCGTTGATGGCGAATTCCTGGGTTTCGGCGGGAATGGCGATGTGCGAGGCGGTCAGGATGAATTCCCCCAGCCCCGGCTCCAGGGTGAAGATGTGAACGCCCTGGCCCACGGTGAGCACCAGCAGGGTGGAGGGGCCGTAAAGGGCATAGCCCGCCGCCACCTGCCGCACCCCCGGCTGCAGGAAATCGGCCTCGGTCACCGGGGCCGGTCCGGCGGGGGCCTTCAGCACCGAAAAGATGCTGCCCACCGCCACGTTGACGTCGATGTTCGAGGAGCCGTCCAGCGGATCGTAGAGCAGGAGATAGGGGCCGCGTTCGAAGCGTTCGGGCACCGGGCAGGGATGCTCCTGCTCCTCCGAGGCGAGGGCGGCCACATGACCGCCCCATTCGGTGAGGCGGCGGAAGGTTTCATCGCTGATCACGTCCATCTTCTTCTGGGTTTCGCCCTGCACGTTCTCCGAGCCGGCGCTGCCCAGCACCCCGGCCAGCGAGCCCAGGGCCACGGTGCGGCCGATGCTTTTGCAGGCCAGAGCCACATCGAGCAGCAGATTGGCCAGATCGATATCGGTGGGCTGGCCGGGACGGCGGCAGGCCTCCATGAGATATTGCGCCAGGGTGGTGCGGTCGGTGGTGAACATGGCGGATCTCCTTGCCGCGCAGGCGGCGAAACGGACGATGCCGCGCAGGCGGCGGAACGGATGAGGCCGCTCAGGCGGCGGAACGGGCGATGCGGCCGCCCTCGGCGGTCTGGCGCAGCTCGCGGATGACGGCGGCGTAATCGGGCTTGCCGAACACCGCCGAACCGGCCACCAGCAGATCGGCCCCGGCGGCGCCGATGGCGGCGGCGTTGCCGGGATTGACGCCGCCGTCCACCTCCAGGCGGATGGCGCGGCCGCCGGCATCGATGCGGCGGCGGATGGCGCGAAGCTTCTCCAGCGCCGAGGCGATGAAGCGCTGCCCGGCGAACCCCGGATTGACCGACATCACCAGCACCAGATCCAGCTCCTCCAGCACATGATCCAGCACCGTGAGCGGCGTGGCCGGATTGAGGGCCAGACCGGCCTTGCAGCCATGCTGATGAATGAGATCGATGGTGCGGTGCACATGGTCCGAGGCTTCCGGGTGGAAGCTGATGACATCGGCCCCGGCGGCGGCGAATTCGGGAATGATGCGGTCCACCGGACGGATCATCAGATGCACGTCGATGGGCAGGCGGCAATGGGGGCGGATGGCGGCGCAGACCAGCGGCCCCACCGTCAGATTGGGCACGTAATGGTTATCCATCACGTCGAAATGCAGATAATCGGCCCCGGCATCGGCCACCGCCCGCACTTCCTCGCCCAGACGGGCGAAATCGGCGGACAGCAGGCTGGGGGCGATTTCGATCGCCTGACTCATGGCACGCTCTCCCGGTGTGGCGCCGCCCTCTGGCGGGACGGCTTATGGCACGGATGGTAGAGGGCGCGGCAACATAAGAACAATTGAGTATGATTGCGGGTTGTGATTTATAATTCCTTATATATGCACCGTCCTGGGAGCCCGCCCCATGCGCCACGCCACCCTCCGCCAGATGCAGGTGTTCGACACCGTGGCCCGGCATTTGAGCTTCTCGCGCGCCGCCGAGGAACTGCATCTCAGCCAGCCCGCCGTATCGCTGCAGGTCCGCCAGCTGGAAACCCTGGCCGGGCTGGCGCTGTTCGAGCAGATCGGCCGCCAGATCCACCTGACGGCGGCGGGGGAAACCCTGCTGGGCCACGCCCGCGCCGTGCTGGCGGCCATGGCCGACGCCGAGGAGGCCGCCGCCGCCCTGCGCGGCCGCCGCGCCGGGGGCCTGCGCATCGCCGTGATCAGCACCGCCAAATATTTCGCCCCGTCGCTGCTGTCGGCCTTCCTGGCCGGCTATCCGGGCGTCGAGCTCACCCTGTCCATCGCCAACCGCGAGCAGGTGCTGGCCGTGCTGAAGGCCAATCAGGTGGATCTGGCCATCATGGGCCGCCCGCCCCACGATTTTCCGGTGGCGGCCCTGCCCTTCGCCCGCCACCCCATGGTGATGATCGCCCCGCCCGATCATCCGCTGGCCCGCCGCCGCCTGACCCTGGCCGAGCTGTCGGGGCAGACCTTTCTGGTGCGCGAACAGGGCTCGGGCACCCGCACCCTGATGGAAGGCCTGCTGGCCGAGCATAACGTCACGGCGGGCCGCAGCTTCGAGATGGCCAGCAACGAAACCATCAAACAGGCGGTGATGGCCGGCATGGGCATCAGCCTGCTGTCGCGCCATACCATCGGCCTCGAGGTTTCGGTGGGGCGCATCGCCATCCTGGAGGTGGAGGGGCTGCCGGTGCTGCGCGACTGGTACGTGGTCTACCGCGAGGGCAAGCAACTGCTGCCGGTGGCCGGGGCCTTCGTGGAGTTTTTGCGCCAGGAGGGCGCCGCCCGGGTGGAAGAGGCCACCCGCGCCCAGCCGCCGCGCCGGCACCGCACCCGCATCAAATAATGTTTTCTTTATAGAACTATCGAAAACTTCAAAATTTATCTTATGGATTTGCGGCGCTACCGTCGTTTCCAGCCCGAACCGGCCCCAAGCCCAACGCCGGAGCCCCGAGGAGGAAACGACATGGACCAGTCCGCCCGCTATCTGAACCTTTCGCTGCGCGAGGCCGATCTGATCGCCCAGGGCCAGCATGTGCTGTGCGCCTATATCATGCGCCCCAAGCCGGGCCACGCCTTTGCCGCCACCGCCGCCCATTTCGCCGCCGAATCCTCGACCGGCACCAATGTGGAGGTGTGCACCACCGACGATTTCACCCGCGGCGTCGATGCCCTGGTCTACGCGATCGACGAGGCCAGCGGCCTGATGAAGATCGCCTACCCCTTAAGCCTGTTCGACCGCAACATCACCGACGGCCGGGCGATGATCGCCTCGTTCCTCACCCTGACCATCGGCAACAACCAGGGCATGGGCGATGTGGACTATGCCAAGATGCATGATTTCTACATTCCGCCGCAGTTGCTGACGCTGTTCGACGGCCCCGCCGTCAACATCGCCGATCTGTGGCGGGTGCTGGGGCGGCCGGTGGTGGATGGCGGCCTGATCGTGGGCACCATCATCAAGCCCAAGCTGGGGCTGCGCCCCAAGCCGTTCGCCGAGGCCTGCCTGGCCTTCTGGCGCGGCGGCGATTTCATCAAGAACGACGAACCCCAGGGGAACCAGGTCTTCGCGCCCCTGAAGGAGACCATTCCCCTGGTGGCCGAGGCCATGCGGCGGGCCCAGGATGAAACCGGGCAGGCCAAACTGTTCTCGGCCAACATCACCGCCGACGACCCCTTCGAGATGATCGCGCGCGGCGAGTTCATCCTTGAAGCTTTTGGCGAAAATGCCAGCCACGTCGCCTTCCTTGTGGATGGCTATGTCGCCGGGCCGTCGGCGGTGACCACCTGCCGCCGCAGGTTCCCCGCGCAGTTCCTGCATTATCACCGCGCCGGGCACGGCGCCGTCACCTCGCCCCAGTCCAAGCGCGGTTATACCGGCTTCGTGCTGTCGAAAATGGCCCGTCTGCAGGGGGCGTCGGGCATCCATACCGGCACCATGGGCTTCGGCAAGATGGAAGGCGACGCCGCCGACCGCGCCATCGCCTACATGATCGAGCGGGATGCCGCCGACGGCCCCTATTTCCATCAGGAATGGCTGGGCCTCAAGGCCACCACCCCGATCATCTCCGGCGGCATGAACGCCCTGCGCCTGCCCGGCTTCTTCGCCAATCTGGGGCACGGCAACGTGATCCAGACCTCAGGGGGCGGCGCCTTCGGCCATCTCGACGGCGCCGCCGCCGGCGCCCTGTCGTTGCGCCAGGCCTACGACGCCTGGCGCCAGGGCGCCGATCTGCTGGACTATGCCGCCGGCCATCCCGAACTGGCCCGCGCCTTCGCCTCGTTCCCCGCCGACGCCGACGCCCTCTACCCCGGCTGGCGCAACCGGCTCCGTCCCGCCGCCTGACCTTTTGGAAACACCGCCTTCGCCGCCGGGGCGTCTCCCCCCGGCGGCGCTTTTTTGTTCATCGCGGAAGTCCGGGGTGAGCGGGCGGACAAGGGGAAAATCCGGGAAACCATCGCCGCCTTGTCCATCGGACATTTCGGCGCCGCCGGGCCTTAAGGCAACGCGGAGGTACGGTGCATCCTCCGATAAGGGCGCGTCCGTATCTGTCTGCGGTTGTCCCTTGTTCGTCTGCGTTGCGAATAAAACCCCAACGCCTTACCCCGCTCATCCGCGATGAACCTTTTTTCGGCGCCGTTGGGGGATGGCCGGGTCAAGCCCACGCATGACGACAAGAGGGGGATGCCGCTCTGCGGACGACGACAAAAGCGCCTCGGCGCCACAGTCCCTCCCCTTAAGCCGTCTTGGCCGGGCTTGACCCGGCCATCCATGTGGGGAGAGACGCCGTCTTATGATGCGCGGGTCAAGCCCGCGCATGACGACAAAAGGGGGATGCCGCTCTGCGGACGACGACAAAGGGGCCTCGCCGCCCAAGGAGCATGCTTCAAGACAGCGTGGAAAACGCTATTCTGGTGCCGCACGGTGTTGCTCCGTTTTCGTGT
>JAJZGK010000065.1 GCA_021798485.1 Pseudomonadota bacterium | reverse complement strand
GTGCCAAGCGGAAAGACGTGGATGGCCGGGTCGGAGCCCGGCCAAGACGCGGTTGGAAAGGCAGGCGTTTCGTGGCGCCGGAACCATAGGGATAAGCCACTCACTTCAATGGTTGGCCGGTATGACTACTCCGCCTGTTCGAGAAAATCGCAGGAGGGCGCGAAGAAGGCGGCGCCGGTAACGGCGCGGGAAAAGTCCAGCAGGCGGTCGGCATGGCCCTGGCCGTCGCGGCGCACCATGGCCTCCAGCATGCGGCGGAACGGCGCCGGACTGCGGGCATAGGCCACGAAGTAAAGGCCATGCTCGTCGGTGCCGCCGTAAGGCAGGCTGTGGCGCACCACCTGCAGTTCCGCGCCGTCCTCGTCCTCGATCACCACGCGGGCGATATGGGCGCTGGCGGGCTTGTCGTCCAGTTCCACATCGTCGGCCTTGCTGCGGCCCACCGCCGCCTCCTGCTCGGCCAGGCTCAGCCGTTCCCAGGCCGCCAGATCATGCACATAGCGCTGCAGGCTGACATGGCTGCCCGCCGCGAAGGCCGGATCCTCGTCGCCCACCAGGGCGGCCTCGGGGCGTTCGGCGCCGCACGGATTTTCCGTGCCGTCGACGAAGCCGGTCAGATCGCGCGACTGGCGGGTGCGGAAACCGTGGATTTCCTCCACCAGCGTCACCGCCGCCCCCAGGGCGGCGCGGGCGGCGCGGGCCAGGGCGAACACCGAATCCGGGCGCTGGCCGTGCACATGCAAAAAAAGATCGGCCGGGGTGGCCGGGGCCTGGCGCGGACCATCGGCCAGGGCCTGGAACGGCGCCAGCCCGCGCGGGGCCGGGCTGCCGTAAAGCGCCGGCCAGATCGCGGCGCCGACGGCCACGGCGCAGGACAGCGCCGCATCATCGGTTTCTCCGGCCAGACGCCGGCCCAGGGCGGGCAGGCCGCGCAAGGCCCGGCGCGCGGCGGCGGCATCCGTCACCATCAGGGTGAGAAAGGCCGCGAATGTTTCCCCTTCCGCGCAGATGGCCGTTTGAGGCTGAGGCATGACCGCTTCCTTTGCAGCAAAAACGAAGACCGTCGCCGATGCTGCCCTGCGGCGGGCGGCTTGACAAGGCTTGACAAAAATTAGCTGCCTAGGCAGTATTTGTTGAGAACAGAGACTGATCAGGCCATGACCGACGCTCCGCACCCGCTTTTTTCCGCCGAAAACTATACCCCCAGGCGCAATCCCCTGCGCCATATCGTGGATATCGCCGGGGCGGTGCGCCAGCAGATCGACCGCCAGGCCGCCGCGCTCGGCATCACCTGGGCGCAGTGGGTGGTGCTGATGCGCATCGCCAGCGGCATCGGCTCCAGCGCCGCCGAGCTGTGTCGGGCCATCGGCTACGACAGCGGCTCCATGACCCGCATGCTCGACCGCCTGGAAAAGGCCGGGCTGATCTGCCGCCACCGCTGCTGCGAAGACCGCCGGGTGGTGAAAATCGCCCTGACCGAGGCCGGCCAGGATCTTTATCCCCGTCTGGCCCCTATTGCCATCGGCAGCCTCAATCACAATCTGCAAGGCTTCACGCCGGAAGAGATCGACACCCTGATGAATTTTCTCGACCGCATCCTGGCCAACCAGGGCAAACCCTGCGGCAAGTGAAATTTTTTTACCCAAATCACTGCCTAGGCAGTGACAGCCTTAACATCTATTTCCTGGATCCTCTCATGCGCCACCGCCTTCTGCTGGCTCTTCCCCTGCCCCTGCTGCTGCTGACGGCCTGCGCCGATCCCGGCGGCATCGCCCCGCGTGAAAGCCTGCGCGATCCGGCGCCGCTGCATGTGGCCGCCGTTCCGGCTCCCTGGCCCAGCGCCGACTGGTGGCGCGGCCTGAACGATCCCCAGCTCGACCGGCTGATCGCGCACGGGCTGGCCGACAACCCCACCCTGCATCTGGCCGAGGCCCGCCTGCGCCGGGCCCAGTCCCTGGCCGGCATGGCCGAGGCCGCCCTGGCGCCGCAGGTGACGGCGGCGGGCAGCGCGGTGGAGCAGCGCTTCCCCGCCAACGGCATCTATCCGCCGCCCTATGCCGCCAATATCCGCAGCATGGATCATCTGGGGCTGGACGGCGCCTATGATCTCGATCTCTGGGGCGGCGACGAGGCCCGCCTGCGCCAGGCCCTGGGCGAGGCCCGGGCCGGCGCCGTGGAGGTGCAGGCCGCCCGCCTGGATCTGGCCGCCGCCATGGCCCAGGCCTATGTGCGCCTGGCCGATGCCTACGACCAGCGCGACCTCGACCGCGCCCTGCTGGCCCAGAAGCGGCGCATCGCCGCTCTGGCCGGACAACGGGCCCAGGCCGGGCTCGACAGCGACATCGCCGCCCGCGAGGCCGAGGCCGACAGCGCCGCCCTGGAGGCCGGGCTGACCGCCGCCGACGCCCGCATCGTTCTGCTGGGCCAGCAGCTGGCGGTGCTGGCCGGACAAAATCCCGATCAGGGCCGCGCCATCACCCGGCCCGCCCTGTCGCTATCGGCCGCCGTGGGGCTGCCCACCACCCTGTCGGCCGCCCTGATCGGCCGCCGCCCCGATGTGGTGGCCCAGCGCTGGCGGGTGGAGGCCGCCGAACAGGGGGTCAAGGCGGCCCATGCCGACTTCTACCCCGATCTCAAGCTCACCGCCTTCGTCGGCCTCGATTCCATCGGCATCGACAATTTCCTCATGAGCTCGGGCCGCGATTACGGCGTCGGCCCCGCCGTCACCCTGCCCATCTTCGACGGCGGCCGCCTGCGCGCCGCCCTGGGCGCCGCCGCCGCCGGCCGCGATATGGCGGTGGACCGTTACAACGCCACGGTCCTGGCCGCCCTGGAGGATGTGGTGGGCCGCCTGACCGCCTGGCAGGCCAACGAAACCGCCCTGGCCCAGGAACAGGCCGCCACCGCCCAGCGGGAACAGGCCTGGCGTCTGGCCGGCCTGCGCTACCGCCAGGGCCTGGTCAACGACCTCGCGGTGCTGGAGGCCGAAGGCCGCCTGACCGAACAGAAACGCCGCCTGCTGGACGCCCGCAATCAGCGCTACGCCCTGGCCATCGCCCTGGCGCACGCCCTGGGCGGCGGCTACGCCCCCCATCCCGCCGCTCTTTAAGCCCCCATTCCCAGGATCTCCTCCTCATGACCGAGACCGCCTCCGCCGTTCCGCCCGCGCCCTCCGGCAAGCGCGCCCTGCTGATGACCGCCGCCGCCGCCGGCTTTGCCGCCATCGGCCTGGCCGCCGGGCTTTACTGGACCATGATCGGCCGCTACAGCGTGTCGACCGACGATGCCTATGTGGCCGGCAATGTGGTGCAGGTGACGCCCCGCATCGACGGCACCGTGGTGGCCGTCCATGCCGACGACACCGACTTCGTGCGCGCCGGCCAGACCCTGGTGGCCCTGGACGATGCCGATACCCGCCTGGCCCTGGATCAGGCCAAGGCCGCCTTCGCGCAAACCCTGCGCGAGGTGCGCGCCCTTTACAGCGCCGACGGCGCCCTGGCCGCCACCGTGGCCTTAAGGCGCATCGATCTGGAGCGGCGGCAACAGGATCTGGCCCGCCGCCAGGCCCTGGCCCATACCGGCGCCGTGGCCGCCGAGGATCTGAAACATGCCCGCGACGCCGTGGCCCAGGCCCGCGCCGCCCTGGCTCAGGCGGAAAAGAACCGCGAGGCCAACCATGCCCTGGTGGCCGGCACCACCCCTGCCGATCATCCCCGCGTGCGCCTGGCCGCCGCCCGTCTGCGCGAGGCCTATCTGGCCTGGCGCCGCACCCAGGTGCCGGCGCCGGTCTCGGGCCAGGTGGCGCACCGCTCGGTGCAGGTGGGCCAGCGCGTAGCCCCCGGCACGCCGCTGATGGCGGTGGTGCCCCTGCATCAGCTGTGGGTGGACGCCAACTTCAAGGAAGGCCAGCTGGCCGCCATGCGCATCGGCCAGCCCGCCACCCTGACCGCCGATCTTTACGGCGGCGACGTGGTCTATCACGGCACCGTGGTGGGGCTGGCGGCGGGCACCGGCTCGGCCTTCGCCCTGCTGCCGGCCCAGAACGCCACCGGCAACTGGATCAAGGTGGTGCAGCGCCTGCCGGTGCGCATCGCCCTCAATCCCCGCGATCTGGCGGCCCATCCCTTGCGCATCGGCCTGTCCATGGATGTGGAGGTGAATGTGCGCGACCAGAGCGGCACCCAGCTCTCCAGCGGACGCCGCGCCGCCACCGTGGCCGAAACCACGGTGTTCTCCGGCCAGGAGCATGACGCCGACGCCATGATCGCCCGCCTCATGGCCGAAAACGCCGCCGATCAGAGCGGTGCGCCATGATCCCCGATTTTCCGCCGCTGCGGGGCGGGCGGCTGGTGCTGGCCACCATCGCCCTGTCGCTGGCCACCTTCATGAACGTGCTCGACACCACCATCGCCAACGTGGCCCTGACCAATATCGCCGGCGATCTCGGGGTCAGCCCCAGCCAGGGCACCTGGGTGATCACCTCGTTCGGCGTTTCCAACGCCATCGCCGTGCCGCTGACCGGCTGGCTGGTGATGCGCACCGGCCAGCTGCGGCTGTTCCTGGCCTCGGTGCTGCTGTTCGTGGCCGCCTCGTTCCTGTGCGGCCTGGCGGGCAACCTGCCCACCCTGCTGGCCTTCCGCGCCCTGCAGGGACTGGTGGCCGGGCCGATGATCCCGCTGTCGCAGGCGCTGCTGCTGCAATGCTACCCCAAGGCCAAGGCCGGCATGGCCATCGCCCTGTGGTCCATGACCACCGTGGTGGCCCCGGTGATGGGACCGGTGCTGGGCGGCTGGCTGACCGACAACGTTTCCTGGCCGTGGATCTTCTACATCAACGTGCCGGTGGGGATGATCGCCGCCTGGGCGACCTACGCCACCCTGAAGGGCCGCGAAACCCCCATCCGCCGTCTGCCCATCGATAAGGTGGGGCTGGGCCTGCTGGTGGTGTGGGTGGGATCGATCCAGATCCTGCTGGACAAGGGCAAGGAGCTGGACTGGTTCAATTCGTCGGTGATCGTCGCCCTGGCGGTGGTGGCCCTGGTGGCCTTCACCTTCTTCCTGATCTGGGAACTGACCGAGACCCATCCCATCGTCGATCTCAGCCTGTTCAAGGGCCGCAACTTCACCACCGGCTCCATCGCCATCACCCTGGGCTATGCGGTGTTCTTCGGCAATCTGGTGCTGATCCCCATGTGGCTGCAGCGCAGCCTGGGCTACACCGCCACCTGGGCCGGGCTGGTGACGGCGCCGGTGGGCATTTTCGCGGTGATCCTCTCGCCCATGGTGGGGCGGGTGATCCACCGCGTCGATCCCCGGCTGTTCGCCTGCACCGCCTTCGTGGTGTTCGCCGTCTGTGGGTTCTGGCGCGGCAGCTTCAGCCCCGATGTCACCGCCGCTGATGTGGCCGCCACCCATCTTCTACAGGGGATCGCCATGGCCACCTTCTTCATTCCGCTGACCACGGTGATCCTGTCGGGGCTAGCGCCGCACCGCATCCCCTCGGCCTCGGGGCTTTACAATTTCATGCGCATCATGGCCGGTTCCTTCGCCGCCTCGGTGTGGAGCACCTGGTGGGAGGACGGCGCCACCCTGCATCACGCCTATCTGAGCGAAAGCATCACCCCGTTCTCGCCCCTGGTCCGGCAGTTCGCCGAAACGGCGCGGACCCTGCACCTTTCGGCGCAACAGGTGTATGCTCTTCTGGACCAGACCCTGCAGCACCAGTCCTTCCTGATGTCGGCCAACGATCTCTTCTGGCTGTCGGGCGGGCTGTTCCTGGCGCTGGGGGCGCTGATCTGGCTGGCCAAGCCCACGCCGCACGGCGCCGCCCCCGCCGATGCCGGCGGCGCCCATTGAGCCCGAGACGAACGAGAGGGAGCTGACATATGCCCTTTTCCACCATCCTGGCCGCCATCGACGGCGGCGAACAGACCGCCCAGGTGCTGGATCAGGCGCTGCGGCTGGCCGAGGGCAACCCCATCGCCACCCTGCATCTGGTCTGCGTTCTCGATACCCTGCCGGTGACCGCCGCCGGCATGGGCGGCTCGGCCGATCTGACCCTGGAGGTGCAGGACGCCCGCGCCCGGCAAACCCTGCGCGAGGGGCTGGCGCATCTGGCCCGGGCCGGGCGCTCGGGCCATGCCCATGTGGTGGTGGGGGCCCAGGCCCCGGCCATCATCGCCGAGGCGGAACGGCTGGGCTGCGACATCCTGGTGCTGGGGCACCGCCATATGAGCCTGTGGCGGCAGATGTTCGGCCAATCCACCTGCGCCGATGTGCTGGAACAGGCCCCCTGTCCGCTCCTGATCGTGACCGAGCGGACAGGCGAGGCCCCGCATTCCAGCTGATCTATCCCAAAAGCGCCGCCACGGCGTCGCGTTCCTCCACCAGTTCGGCCACGGTGCGGGCGATGCCCCGGCGGGCGAATTCGCTTTGCGCCAGCCCCTGCACGCGGCGGATCTGGCCGTTGCCCTCGCACACCACCGGCACGCCGCAGACCAGGCCTTCGGGAATGCCGTAGCCGCCGTCCGAGGCCACCGCCATCGACACCCAGCGGCCCTGGCTGCCCAGCAGCCAGTCGCGCAGCTGATCGATGGCGGCGTTGGCCGCCGAAGCCGCCGAGGACAGGCCGCGCGCCTCGATCACCGCCGTGCCGCGCTGGGCCACGGTGGGGATCAGCACCTCGCGGTACCAGGCTTCATCGCCCACCGCCTCGGCCAGCGGCCGCCCCGCCACCTCGGCGTGGCTCCAGTCGGCGAACATGGTGGGGGAATGGTTGCCCCACACCGCCAGCCGCTCGATGGCGTTCACCCCCACCCCCAGGCGGGCGGCGAACTGGGCCAGGGCGCGGTTGTGATCCAGGCGGATCATCGAGGAAATATGCGCGGCGGGAAAATCCGGGGCGCTTTTGCCCAGGATATAGGCGTTGGTATTGGCGGGATTGCCCACCACCAGCACCCGCGCCTCGCGCCGGGCCGCCGCGTTCAGGGCCCGGCCCTGCACACGGAAGATCTCGGCGTTGGCGGCCAGCAGATCGCGCCGCTCCATGCCCTTGCCGCGCGGGCGCGAGCCCACCAGCAGGGCGGCGTCGATATCGCGGAAGGCCACCAGGGGATCGTCGGTCACCACCACCCCCTGCAACAGGGGGAAGGCGCAATCCTCCAGCTCCATCACCACGCCCTTCACGGCGGCCTGGGCCTGGGGCAGATCCAGCAGATGCAGGATCACCGGCTGATCGGGGCCGTAAAGATCGCCCTTGGCCAGACGGAACAGCAGCGAATAGCAGATCTGCCCGGCGACGCCGCTGACGGCGATGCGTTTGGCGGGTATGGTCATAATGCTTTCTCCTTGGGAGGTTTGGGAGAAGCATTCCAAACTTCGATCCATCCATCCAATAGATGATGGTTATGATAGCATCGTGAAATGAGATCAAACCCACCGCACCGGACAACGCCATGACCCTGGATCAGCTTCGCATTTTCGTGGCGGTGGCCGAACGACAGCATATGACCCAGGCGGCCAAGGCGCTGCATCTGGCGCAATCGGCGGTAAGCCACGCCGTGGCCGCCCTGGAGGAGCGCCATCAGACCCGCCTGTTCGAACGGGTGGGGAGGCGCATCGTGCTGACCGAGGCCGGGGCCGTGCTGCTGACCGAGGCCCGCGCCGTGCTGGCCCAGGCCGAGGCCGCCGATCTGGCCTTGAGCGATTTCGGCGCCCTGCGGCGGGGCACGCTGTCGGTGCTGGCCAGCCAGACCATCGCCGGCTACTGGCTGCCGCGCCATCTGATGGCCTTTCACGACAGTTTTCCCCAGATCACCGTGCGCCTGGGCATCCGCAATACCGCCCAGGTGGCCCAGGCGGTGGAGGAGGGCAGCGCCGAGCTGGGCTTCGTCGAGGGCACCCTGCCCGCCTCGGGGCTGATCGCCACCCCGGTGGCCCGCGATCAGCTGGTGATCGTGGTGGGCAACCGGCATCCCTGGGCCGGCGCCGCCGCCCCCACCCCGGCCCAATTGATGGCCGGGGAATGGATCCTGCGCGAGCCCGGATCGGGCACCCGCTCGGCCTTCGAGCAGGCCCTGCCCCGCTTCGGCCTGGCCGCCGCCGATCTCAACATCATCATGGAATTTCCCTCCAACGAGTCGGTGCGCGCCGCCGTGGAGGCCGGCCAGGCCGCCACCGCCCTCTCGGCCTCGGTGGCCGCCGCCGGGATCGAGGCCGGGCTGCTGCACGCCGTGGATTTCCCCCTGCCCGACCGCCAGTTCTTCCTGCTGCGCCATCCCACCCGCTACCGCACCCGCGCCGCCCTGGCCCTGGCCCGCATGGTGTGGCCCGACGGCAAGGCGTAAACACGCCCCAGCCCCCCTTTCCCCGCCCCCCAGCCATAAGGATCCTCATGCGCCTTTACGTCGATGCCGATGCCTGCCCGGTCAAAGAGGAGGTGCTGCGCGTGGCCGTGCGCCATCAGCTGCCGGTGATTTTCATCGGCAACAGCTGGATGCGCGGCCTCGATCATCCGCTGGTGCAGCAGGTGGTGGCCGCCGAAGGCCTGAACGAGGCCGACGACCGCATCGTCGAACGGATCGAACGCGGCGATATCGTCGTCACCGCCGATATTCCCCTGGCGGCGCGCTGCGTGAAAAAAGGCGCGCACGGCATCGATCCGCGCGGCAAAGCCTTCGACGACGCCTCTATCGGCATGGCATTGGCCATGCGCGATCTCATGACCGATCTGCGTGACAGCGGAGCGGTATCCGGCGGCCCGGCAGCCTACGGCAAGCGCGACCGCGCCCATTTTCTCGACGGCCTCGAACGCCTGATCCGCAAGGCCCGCGTCCAGTGAAACCAGCCGCCCGGCGAGGGGCGATACAACCGGGCAATGCATTGGCCGGTTGGTGTGATACCGGCCAACCATTGAGGTGACTCGTTGGCCGGTATCCGGCGAGCATTGAGCGAGCGGCCAAGGCGGCGGATGCCGCCGCCCGGCGAGGGACGATACAACCGGGCAATGCATTGCCCGGTTGGTGTGATACCGGCCAACCATTGAGGTGACTCGTTGGCCGGTATCCGGCGAGCATTGAGCGAGCGGCCAAGGCGGCGGATGCCGCCGCCCGGCGAGGGACGATACAACCGGGCAATGCATTGCCCGGTTGGTATGGAGAGAACCCACATGCGAATTGTCATGGAGGGCCGGCCAGGGACCGGCGCAGTGTGATCTTCGCTTTTGCGTGAGGAGCCCGTTATGTCCACCGCCGCCATCGCCTTCCAATCCCCGCTGCATCAGGCCCTGTGCGAGGCCCTGGACGACGAATACAAGGCCCGCGCCACCTATTACGCGGTGATCCGCGCCTTCGGGCCGGTGCTGCCCTTCGCCAACATCATCCAGTCGGAACAGCGGCATATCAACATGCTGCTGGGGGTGCTGGACCAGCGCGGCCTGGCCGCCATCGATGATCCCTACGGCCCCGATCTGCCCGCCCCCGCCAGCCTGGAGGAGGCCTACCGGGCCGGGGTGGACGCCGAGATCGAGAATGTGGCCCTGTACGACCGCCTGCTGGCCGCCGCCGAGGGCGACGAAACGGTGCGCTGGGTGTTCCGCAGCCTGCAGCGGGCCTCGCAGGAGTGCCATCTGCCGGCCTTTCAGCGCTTTCTGGACGGCGGCGCCGAGGGCGGCGCCGGCGGCTGCGGCGGCGGCCACCGCCATCAGCACGGCGAAGGCGGAGGCGGCTGCGGCTGCGGCGGCCATCGCCGCCAGAGTGCCGAATAGCCCGCCGGCCCCGCCGCCATGCCCCCGCCCACCCTGCCGGAGTCCGGTGTTCCAAGCCCGATCGTTGACCTGGATCAAACGAAAAAAAGCGTTTTATATCCAGCGGTTGACAGGGTTGCGGCCAGGGTGTTCGACTGCTTTTTCATGAGATGCGCCCGCACACGCCGCCGCTATGACACCGCCATCGATCGCCGCGCCGGCCGCCTGCGCCGCGGCGTGAGCGTGTGGCTGGGGCTGCTGCTGCTGGCCTTCAACCTGCTGGCCGCCGATATGCTGGCCGCGCCGGCCGATGCCGCCGCCCCCTCGGCCCAGGCTCCCTTCGCCCAGGCCCTGCGCGGCGACCGCATCATCATCTGCACCGCCGCCGGCCTGGTGGTGCTGGACCGCGGCGGCCATCCGGTGGGCGGCGGCAACAGCGCCGGCCATCAGGGCCTGTGCGTGTTCTGCCTGCCGCTGATGCAGGGGATCGCCACCGCGCCGCCGCTGCTGGCCGTGGCGGCTTCGCCCCCGGCCAACCCGGCGCGCGCCGTGGCCTGGACCGCCGCCTTGAGCCCCATCCTGCCGGCCCGGCCCACCGGCTCGGTATCGTCGCGCGGGCCGCCATCCTTGGGCCCCGGTTTTCCCGCCCGCGCTTGACAGCCGGGCCCGCCCGCCCAATGTGCCATGCATGACGCTCATGGCCTGTGCGGGAGGCGCCCCTTTGCCATTCAGCGGGCTGCTTACGCCGCCTTAATCCCTGCCGGGACCACTTTCGCCACGCCGCCCGCCCGGCCGTGGAGGGGAAGATTTCGTCCCGCGCCAGACCATCCTTTCGGAGTTCGAGCATGAACGATCCGCTCTTTATCGACCTGTCGCGCATCCAGTTCGCGGCCACGGCGCTCTACCATTTTCTCTTCGTGCCCCTGACCCTGGGCATTTCCTGGCTGCTGTTCATCATGGAGGCCTCCTATGTGATGACCGGCAACGAGATCTACCGCGACATGACCCGCTTCTGGGGCAAGCTGTTCGGCATCAATTTCGCCCTGGGCGTCACCACCGGCCTGACCATGGAGTTCGAGTTCGGCACCAACTGGGCCTATTACGCCCATTATGTCGGCGACGTGTTCGGCGCCCCCCTGGCCATCGAGGGCCTGATGGCCTTCTTTTTGGAATCCACCTTCATCGGCCTGTTCTTCCTGGGCTGGGACAAGCTGACCAAACGCCAGCATCTGGCGGTAACCTTCTTCACCGCCCTGGGCTCCAATCTGTCGGCCATGTGGATTCTGGTGGCCAACGGCTGGATGCAAAACCCGGTGGGGGCCAGTTTCTCGGCCCAGACCATGCGCATGGAAATGACCAGCTTCGCCCAGGTGCTGTTCAACCCGGTGGCCCAGGTGAAGTTCGTGCATACGGTGGCGGCGGGCTATGTCACCGCCTCGATGTTCGTGCTGGCCATCAGTTCCTATTACATCCTGAAGGGCCGCGATCTGGGCTTCGCCAAACGCTCCTTCGCCATCGCCGCCGGTTTCGGCCTGGCCGCCGCCCTGTCGGTGATCGTGCTGGGCGATGAAAGCGGCTACACCCTGGGCGACGTGCAGAAAACCAAGCTGGCCGCCATCGAGGCGGAATACGACACCGCCCCCGCCCCAGCCTCCTTCACCCTGCTGGGCCTGCCCAACGATAAAACCCTGCACACCGATGACGCCATCACCGTGCCCTGGCTTCTGGGGCTGATCGCCACCCGCTCCGCCGACGGCCAGGTCACCGGCATCAAGGATCTGATGGCCCAGCACGAGGTGCGCATCCGCTCGGGCATGCTGGCCTACGCCGATCTGGAAAAAATCCGCCACGGCGATTCCAGCCCGCAAACCGCCCGGGATTTCGCCGCCCACAAGGCCGATCTGGGCTACGGTCTGCTGCTGAAGCGCTATACCCCCACGGTGACCGACGCCACGCCGGCGCAGATCGCCCAGGCGGTGAAGGACACCATCCCCCCGGTGCTGCCGCTGTTCCTCACCTTCCGGTTGATGGTGGCCCTGGGCGCCCTGATGCTGTTCCTGATCGGCGCGGCCTTCTACGCCACCTTGCGCCGCACCGTGGAACAGAAGCGCTGGCTGCTGCGCGCCCTGCTGATCTGCCTGCCCGCCCCCTGGCTGGCCTGTGAGATGGGCTGGTTCGTGGCCGAGTTCGGGCGCCAGCCCTGGGCCATCGGCGAGGTGCTGCCCACCTTCCTGGCCACGTCCAGCCTCACCTCGGGCGATCTGATGTTCAGCCTGACCGGCTTCGTCGGCTTCTACACCTTCCTGCTGATCATCGAGGTCTATCTGATGACCAAATTCGCCCGCAAGGGTCCGGCCAGCCTGGGCACCGGCAAGTATTTCGGCGAAAGCGCCGCGATGCCCGCCCCCGCCCCCCAGCTCCGTTAAAGAGAGGCAACGACCATGATTTTCGACTATGAAACCCTGAAATTCATCTGGTGGATTCTGGTCGGCGCCCTGCTGATCGGCTTTGCCGTGACCGATGGCATGGATATGGGGGTGGGCAATCTGCTGCCCTTCCTGGGCCGGACCGACGAGGAGCGCCGCGTCATCATCAACACCGTCGGCCCGCACTGGGACGGCAATCAGGTGTGGCTGATCACCGCCGGCGGCGCCATCTTCGCCGCCTGGCCCGCCGTCTATGCCGCCGCCTTCTCGGGCTTCTACATGGCCATGCTGCTGGTGCTGTTCGCCCTGTTCTTCCGCCCCGTCGGCTTCGACTACCGCTCGAAGATCGACAGCCCGCGCTGGCGCCGCGCCTGGGACTGGGGGCTGTTCGCCGGCGGCGCCGTGCCCTCGCTGATTTTCGGCGTGGCCTTCGGCAACCTGCTGCAGGGCGTGCCCTTCCATCTGGACGATCTGCTGCGCGCCCATTACGAGGGCCACCTGCTGGGCGCCCTGCTGCCGCTGTTGAACCCCTTCGCCCTGCTGGCCGGGATCATCAGCTTCGCCATGCTCACCCTGCACGGCGCCGTGTGGCTGCAGCTGCGTACCGAGGATCCGGTGGCCGGGCGGGCGCGCCGCGCCATCCAGATCATGGGCCTGGTGGCCCTGGCGGGCTTCGCCCTGGGCGGCCTGTGGGTGGCGCACGGCATGGGCTACCGCATCACCGCCCAGCCGCCGCTGGACGCCCTGCCCAACCCGCTGGCCAAAACCGTGGTGGCGGCGCCGGGCGCCTGGCTCGATATCTACCATAAGGTTCCGGCGGCCATGCTGGCGCCGCTGGCCGGGTTCGCCGGGATCCTGCTCACCATGCTGCTGTCGCGGCTGGGGCGCCCCGGTCTGGCCTTCGTCACCAGCGCCATCGGCATGACCGGCATCATCGGCACCGCCGGGCTCTCCATGTTCCCCTTCATCATGCCCTCCTCCACCCATCCCAATTCCAGCCTCACCATCTGGGATGCGCCCTCCAGCCATCTCACCCTGACGGTGATGTTCTGGGCGGTGGTGATCTTCCTGCCGCTGGTGCTGGCCTACACCGTCTGGTGCTACGCCCACATGTGGGGCAAGGTCACGGTGAAGGAAATCCAGGCCCGCAGCCATTCCGCCTATTAAAAAGGAGACTGTCACCATGTGGTATTTCACCTGGATCCTGGGCCTGACCGCCGCCCTGTCCATCGGCATCATCAACGCCCTGTGGTACGAGGCCGATCACGCCTTCGACCGCAACGGCAACCACTGACCGCGCCGGGGGCGGCCCTTGCCGGCCGCCCCCCGCCTCCTTTCCGCCATGCCCACTCCCGCCGCCCTGCTGAAAAGCCTGGCCCGACCGCACCGCCCGCTTCTGGGCCTGGGCGCCGCCGCCACCCTGGCCAATGCCGCGCTGATGATCGCGCAATACCGCCTGCTGGCCGCCTTTGCCGGCGCCCTGCTGTTCGGCCGGGCGGCCCCCGACTGGCAGGGGCTGTGGCCGCTGCTGGCGCTGGTGGCGGCGCGGGCCCTGGCGGTGTGG
>JAJZGK010000064.1 GCA_021798485.1 Pseudomonadota bacterium | reverse complement strand
GGGCGTGCCTGGACGGGCGCGGCCTCTTCCTCGACCGGAGCGGGGAGAGCCTCCTCGACCGGGGCGGGGGCGTCGGTCCCCAGCGAGGGACCGTCCTTCACCTCGTGCAGCGTACCGCCGGCGCCAGGGGCGAAGGTGCGCTTTTTGCGCACCTCCACGGTCACTACCTTGGATCGCCCGTGCGAGAAGCTCTGGCGGACCTGTCCGGTCTCCACCGTCTTCTTCAGTTCGAGCTTGCCCGGCGACAGTTTCAGCGGCGTCTTCCGGTCGTTGTCGTTCTCGGTCATAGGTTCGGCTTTACTTTCGCTTCAAGCAGACCGACGCGCGGTCCGCACCCTCAAATTTCAGTTCGTGCCACGGGCCGGGCGGAATCCCGACAGCCTGGCGGCTTCGCTCCGTACAGCTTCCGCCAGCCGACCCGGCAGCAGCAGCACATGCACGGCATGATCCCGCCCGAAGGCGGCACCCAACTCTTCCGCCGTCAGCGCTTCGATCAGCGCCGGGCCAGAGCCTGCTTGCGATCCATCCCCGGTTTCCCCCACCAGGGCGCGGATCTTGGCGCGGCCGTCGGCGGCGCCATCACTGGCGGCCAGCAACACCACGCCGCTCAGCGAGGCGGCGGCCCGCCGGGCCTTCAGCTCGCTTTTTACCTTCTCGAACCCCACGATGGCCTGACCGGCCCGACGCGCAAGCCCTAAAAGCTCGCCGCAGCGGCGGGCCAGAAGGGCCTCGATCCTGTCGGCCAGATCGGGCGGCGCGCTCAGTTTACGCCTTGCCGCCTTCGAGAACAAATTTTTCGCCGAAGCGGTATTTACCATATCCCGGCTGGCACTCAACCAGAATCCCCGGCCCGGCAGCCGCGCCGCCAGATCCGGCACGGCGTCGCCCTCGGGTCCGGCCACGAAACGGATCATGCCTTCGGCCGGTCCAACCCTGCCGCTCGCGATACAGCGGCGGTTGGGGCCGCGCTCGTGTTCGGCGGCGATGACGGCGGGATCGTCCGAGGGGGGGAGCCCGTCGGGCTCCCCGGATACGACTGTGTTCAGGCTTCGTCCCCTTCGCCTTCAAACCAGTGGGCGCGGGCGGCCATGATCACCTCGTTGGCCTGATCGAGGGACAGGGAGTCCTTGCCCAGGATCTCGATCAGTTCGTCGCCGGCCAGATCGGCCAGATCGTCCAGGGTTTTCACCCCCTGTTCGCCCAGCTTGACCAGAGCGCCCGAGTTCAAGGCCTCGATGGCGGCCAGATCATCGGCAACACCCAGTTCGCGACGGCGTTCGGTGTTGCGCTTGTCCTGTTCTTCCAGGAAGACGCGGGCGCGCTGCTGCAGCTCCTCGGCCACGCTTTCGTCGAAGCCCTCGATGTCGGCCAGATCCTCGACGGCCACGAAAGCCACCTCTTCGAGGGAGCTGAAGCCCTCGGTGATCAGCAGATGGGCGATGACGTCGTCCACGTCCAGGGCGTCGATGAACATGCGGGAGCGGTTCTTGAATTCCTCGATGCGCCGTTCCGATTCCTCGGCCTCGGTCTGGATGTCGATATCCCAGCCGGTCAGCTGCGAGGCCAGACGCACGTTCTGGCCGCGCCGGCCGATGGCCAGGCTCAGCTGATCGTCGGGCACCACCACCTCGATGCGGTTGGCTTCCTCGTCCAGCACCACCTTGGCCACCTCGGCGGGGGCCAGGGCGTTGACGATGAAGGTGGCGGGATCGGCCGACCATTGGATGATGTCGATCTTTTCGCCCTGCAGTTCGGCCACCACCGCCTGCACGCGCGAACCGCGCATGCCGACGCAGGCCCCCACCGGATCGATGCTGGAATCGCGGCTGATCACGGCGATCTTGGCGCGCGAGCCCGGATCGCGCGCCACCGACTTGATCTCGATGATGCCGTCGTAGATTTCCGGCACTTCCTGGGCGAAGAGCTTGGCCATGAACTGCGGATGGGTGCGCGACAGGAAGATCTGCGGGCCGCGCTGTTCCTCGCGCACGTCGGCGATATAGGCGCGCACGCGGTCGCCGGTGCGGAACAGTTCGCGCGGGATCAGCTCGTCGCGGCGCAGCAGCGCCTCGGCGCGGCCCAGATCCACCACCACATTGCCGAACTCGACGCGCTTGACCAGGCCGTTGACGATCTCGCTGGCGCGGTTCTTGAATTCCTCGTACTGGCGCTTGCGCTCGGCGTCGCGCACCTTCTGCACGATGACCTGCTTGGCGGTCTGGGCGCCGATGCGGCCGAAATCGATGGGCGGCAGCGGATCGATGATGAATTCGCCCAGTTCGGCGTCGGCCTTGCGGCGCCGCGCCGCGCCCAGGGTCATCTGGGTGGCCTCGTTCTCGATCTCCTCCACCACTTCCAGATAGCGCATCAGGTGGATTTCACCGGTCTTGCGGTCGATATGGGCGCGGATATCGTGCTCGTGGCCGTACTTCGAGCGGCCGGCCTTCTGGATGGCCTGTTCCATGGCCTCCAGGACTTCGTCGCGGTCGATGTTCTTCTCGCGGGCCACGGTATCGGCGACCTGGAGGAGTTCGGGGCGGGGCAGAGCTGCGGTTCGTTCCATGAATTTCGTCTCGGAATGCGGGGCTTTCGTCAGCCCTGATTGTCGTCTTGTTCAAGCTGGGCGGCGGCGATCAGGTCGTCGGTCAACACCAGCTTGGCGCGATGAATATCCGCGTAAGGGATAAGAAGGTCACCGTCCTCCTGGCCCAGGCGGACCTGCTCGGACGCATCGATGCCCAGAAGACGCCCGCGGAAGCGCTTGCGCCCGTCCACCGGACGCTGGGTTTCGATCTTGGCCTCGAAGCCGGAGAACCGCTCGTAGTCCTGGCGGCGGGTCAGCGGCCTGTCGATGCCGGGCGAGCTGACTTCCAGGGTGTAGGCGTCGGAGATGGGGTCGTCCACGTCGAGCAGGGCCGAAACCGAACGGCTGATGTCGGCGCAATCCTCCACGGTCATGGGCGCGCGGTCGGCGCGTTCCGCCATGATCTGCAGAACCGGGCGCTTCTGCCCTTGCAGCTGCACGCGCACCAGCTCGTAGCCCATGGACTCCAGCGACGGCGCGATCAAGGCGGCGATGCGGTCTTCGATGCTCATGCCGGAACTCATTCACCCCCTAAAAAGCAAAAAAGTGGGCCGATGGCCCACCCCTACAACCCCATCCACCATGGTGGGACTACAAGAATGTGTCTGATCAAAATATCGCCAAGGGGGAGGAGCTGCAAGGTTTTTTCTTTAAGACCGCGGCGGTGGGGCGGCAAGGGCGGCCCGCTTTTCCCGCCCGGCTCAGCGCGCCTTGCGGCGGTAGCGCAGATAGAGGGGGGCGCGGCCCTGGGCGATGGCCTTGGCTTCGTAGCGGCTTTGCGGCCAGTCGGCGGGTTTGACCGAACGGTCGGACGACAGTTCCTCGAACTCGGGCCGCGCCGCCATCTGCTCCACCGCCCAGGCCTTGTAGACGGCATCATCGGTGCCGATGCGCACTTCGCCGCCATCGGCCAGCAGGCGGGCCAGCTGATCGAGATTGGCGCCGCCGATGAAGCGGCGGTCGGCATGGCGCGTCTTGGGCCAGGGATCGGGGAACAGCACGAAAACGCGCTCGAAGCAGGCGTCGGGCAGAGCGGGGAACAGCCGGCGCACATCCTCGGGGAAGATGCGCACGTTGGCGGTGGCGCCGTCGCGCTCCAGGTGGCCGAGCAGGCTGGCGATGCCGTTCTGGAACACCTCGCCGCCGATGATGCCGACATCGGGGTTGCGGGCCGCCTGCCAGGCCAGATGCTCGCCGCCGCCGAACCCCACCTCCAGCCACAGGGCGCGGCAAGAGGCGGGAAACAGCGCGGCGGGGTCCAGCGTTTGCCCCGGCGCCGGTTCGGCGATGGCCAGGCGCGGCAGCAGGCTTTCCATCAGGCCGCGCCCGGTCTGCCGCAAGGGCTTGCCCTTGCGGCGGCCGAAGAAGCGCGGCGCGGTGTCGTGCGGGGGGGTGGTGGTCATCGCTTCAGGCGAAGGCCGCCTTCAGGGCGTCCACCAGATCGAGCCGCTCCCACGAGAAGCCGCCGTCGGCCTCGGGCTCGCGGCCGAAATGGCCGTAGGCGGCGGTGCGGGCGTAGATCGGCCGGTTCAGCGACAGGTGGGTGCGGATGCCGCGCGGGCTCAAATCCACCAACTCCTGCAGAACCTTCGAGAGCTTGTCCTCGTCGACGCGGGCGGTGTCGAAGGTATCGACATAGACCGACAGCGGATGCGAAACGCCGATGGCGTAGCTCAGCTGGATCACGCATTTATCGGCCAGGCCGGCGCCCACCACGTTCTTGGCCAGATAGCGGGCGGCGTAGGCCGCCGAGCGATCCACCTTGGTGGGGTCCTTGCCGGAGAAGGCCCCGCCGCCATGCGGGGCGGCGCCGCCGTAGGTATCAACGATGATCTTGCGGCCGGTCAGGCCGGCGTCGCCGTCCGGCCCGCCGATGACGAAGCGGCCGGTGGGGTTGACGTAGAACTGGTCCTCGGGGCACATCCAGCCCTCGGGCAGCACGTTCAGCACATGCGGGCGCACGATATCGCGCACGTCGTCCTGGCTCAGGCCCTCGGCATGCTGGGTGGACACCACCACCGAGGCGGCGCCCACCGGCTTGCCGTTCACATAGCGCAGGCTCACCTGGCTCTTGGCGTCGGGGCCGAGCTTGGGCTCGGCGCCGGAATGGCGGGCCTCGGCCAGCGATTTCAGGATGGCGTGGGAATAGAAGATGGGGGCGGGCATCAGGACCGGAGTTTCGTTGACGGCATAGCCGAACATGATGCCCTGATCGCCGGCGCCTTCGTCCTTGTTGCCGAGAGCATCCACGCCCTGGGCGATATCGGAGGACTGGGCGTGCACCAGCACCTCCATCTCGGCGGTTTTCCAGTGGAAGCCGTCCTGCTCGTAGCCGATATCGCGGATGGCGGCGCGGGCCGCCTCCTCCATCACCGCGGGGGTGATGGCGGCGGGGCCGCGCACTTCGCCGGCCAGGACCACGCGATTGGTGGTGGCCAGGGTTTCCACGGCGACGCGGGCATGGGGATCGCTGGTGAGGAAGGTGTCGACGATGGCGTCGGAGATGCGGTCGCACACCTTGTCGGGATGGCCCTCCGACACGGATTCACTGGTGAAAAGATAATCGAACTTGGACACGCTGCCCTCCATGGTGAGCACATTTAAGAACATGCTGGGGGCATCGACGGTCGTCATCTTTGCTCCCACTTAGCCGTTTTGTCGTGGCGGCAAGCGGTGAAAATCGCCCACGGCGCCCCGGCGTTCGCAAAGGGGCGCAAGCTGTTTAGGTACAAAGTTTCCGCGGAAGGTTCAAGCCCCTCGTATGCCGTTCGTCTTGAGGCGCAAACACGAAAAGGCGCCGGCCTCCCCTGGCCGGCGCCTATTCCGTTCAGGCGCGCCCCTTTGACGCCGAACGCAGGTTACCCTTGTTCGGAGGCGTTGGCCAAGGCCTTGGCCAGCTCGAACACCCGCTTGCGCACCTGGGCATCGGTGATGCGGTAGTAGGCGCGCACCAGTTCCAGGGTTTCCCGCTTGGTCATGGGGTCGGCCTCGAAGGTGGCCTGTTCGTCGCCGTCGTAAAGGCCGGCGGCGATCATGCGCGGGCTTTGCTGCGACACATCGGTGGCCATGTCGTCGTAGAAGAACGACACCGGCACGTCGAGCACGCGCGACAGGTCGAAGAGGCGCGAGGCGCCGATGCGGTTGGCGCCGCGTTCGTACTTCTGCACCTGCTGGAAGGTGAGGCCGATGGCTTCGCCCAGCTTCTCCTGGCTCATGCCGAGCAGGGTGCGGCGCAGGCGGACGCGGGCGCCCACATGCACGTCGATGGGGTTGGGTTTGCCGGAAGGGGTGCGGCCGCGGCCCGAGCGCCGGGGGGCATCGGTCGAGGCGGCTTTGAGCGTGGTTGCGGTGCGGGGCATGAAAAAGTTCCCAGAAAATCGATGTTCAAGATCCCGTCGAGGGGAGGTCATGACATTATGTCAGACCGAATCCGAGCGCCGGACCATGAATATATGTCATACGGTTGTATGCAAGTCAATAGAGATCATTTACTCATAGCTGTGTTTTATTGGCCGAGGCTCAACCGAACCTAAGCAAACTGCGCCAGAAGAGGGCCAATGCGGCACAAACTCCTAGGAGTATTAATACCACGGAATTGCCATATACGGCAAATGGGTTGAGGACGGCCAGAGGTTTGGGCAAAGGGAGGTCGAGAGAGCCGCTGGCGCCCAGGGCCAGATGTCCCAGGATGCGGCCGTAGGGGTCCACCACCGCCGAGATGCCGGTATTGGCGTCGCGGACCAGGGGCAGGCCTTCCTCGATGGCGCGCATGCGGGCGGCGGCGAAGTGCTGATAGGGGCCGGCCGAGGTGCCGAACCAGCCATCGTTGGTGACGTTCAGCAGCCAGTCGGGGCGGTGGGCGCGGTCGACCACGGCACCGGGAAAGATGGCCTCGTAGCAGATGATCGGGCCCACCGGCGGCAGGCCGGGCAGGGTGAGGGTGCGCGGCCCCGGTCCGGCCGAGAAATCCAGGCTGCCCGCCGTCAGCTTGGGGATGGGCAGAATATCGCGGTAGGGGGTGTATTCGCCGAAGGGCACCAGATGGGCCTTGTCGTAGCTGCCGCGCAGGTGTCCCTGCGGATCCAGCGCCTGCAGGCTGTTCCAGATCTGCACCAGCTCGCCGTTCTGGAAGCGGCCGCGCGGGGCGCCGGTCAGCAGCAGGCCGTGCGGCGGCACCGCTCCGGTCAGCATGGCGCGGCCGTTGGCGTCGTCGGCGATGAAGGTCTGGGCGGCGGTTTCCGGCCAGATGGTGGCGGCCAGCCGCTCCTTGCCGGGGGCGTTGGAGAGATCGATGTGTTTTTCCAGGTTGAGCCAGCGCTGTCCGGGCGACCATTTATCCGATTGCGGCACATCGGCCTGCACCAGCCGCAGGGTGAGGCCGGGCCACACCGGGCTGGCGGCGGCGGGGATACGGGCGGCGCCCCACAGGGCGACGCCGGCCAGCAGGGCCAGGGCGGCGGCGGGGGCCAGGCGGTGGCCGCGCCGTGCCGGGGTCAGCCACAGCACCGGCAGGGCGGCGGCCAGCAGGGTCAGCAGCGACAGGCCGTAAACCCCGGTCAGGGCGGCGAACTGGGCCACCGGCAGGGCGGCATCCCACACGCTGCCGATGAGATTCCAGGGAAAGCCGGTCAGCATCCAGCTCCGGCACCATTCGAAAAACACCCAGGCCGCGGCCAGCATCAGCACGCGGGGGCCGCCCTCGGGCATCAGCAGGCGGGCGGTCAGGGTGGCCAGGGCGGGAAACAGGGCGATGACGGCGGCCAGGCCGAACACGGCGAAGGGGATCATCCAGCCGAAGCGCAAGGGATCCACCAGCATGGCGTGGCCGATCCAGTAGAAGCCCAGGGTGAAGTGGCCGAAACCCCACCACCAGCCGTCGGCGAAGGCGCCGCGCGGCCCCTTGGCGCTGTCCATCAGCAGAACCAGGGCGGGAAGGCTGATCCACAGCACCGGCAGCCAATGGATGGGCGGCAGGGCCAGGGCGGCCAGCAGACCGAAAAAGGCGGCGGCGCCGCGGCGGCGCCAGCCGGTCAGGCCGGCCAGACCCGCTGCCGCCCGGCGGCAGCGGTCGGGGGGGAAGGTCACGATTCCTTGTCCTCGTTCTTTTGCGGCAGATTGCGCACCCTGAGGCGTTTGATGCGGCGGGGGTCGGCATCGATGACCTCGAACTCGATGCCGCTGGCCGGGTGGACGATCAGCTCGCCCCGGCTGGGCACGCGGCCGGCCAGATAGAACACCAGCCCGCCCAGGGTGTCGATATCCTCGCCGTCCTCCTCGTCCAGCATGGGGCCGACATGGGCCTCGAACTCCTCGAGCGGCGTGCGGGCGTCGGCTTCGATCATGCCGTCGGGGTGCAAAATGAAATCGGGCTCGGTTTCGCGGTCGTGCTCGTCCTCGATCTCGCCGACGATCTGCTCCACCAGATCCTCGATGGTCACCAGTCCGTCGATGCCGCCGTATTCGTCCACCACCAGGGCCATGTGGGTGCGCTTCAGGCGCATCTCCAACAAGAGGTCGAGCACGCGGATGGACGGCGAGACGAAGAGGATCTTGCGCAGGATGCGCGGCAGGGCGAAGCTTTGCCCCGAGGCCGTCATCAGCAGCACGTCCTTGATGTGCACCAGGCCGATGGCGTCGTCCAGGGTGCCGCGGTAGACCGGATAGCGCGAATGGCCCTTGGCCCGCAGAATGTCGATGATGTCGCTCTGGCTGGCCTTGCCGTCCACCGCCACGATATCGGCGCGCGGCACCATGACGTCGTAGGCGGAAAGATCGCGCAGATGCAGAATGTTGCCCAGCAGGCGGCGTTCGTGCTCGTCGATGGGCTGTTCCGCCTCCTCGCGCTCCTCGAAGAGTTCCTCAAGGGTTTCGCGCACGGATTCGCCGGTTTTCGAGCGGCGCAACGATTTCAGCCAGCCTCTGAGAGCCTGGATCAGGGAATCGTCGGAGGCCCCGCTTTCACGGGGCCTGCTACTGCCGGAAGCGTCGGTCATTTGGGCTCAGTCTTCCTTGTCGGGACGGGCGTAAGGGTCGGGAATGCCGAGGGCGGCCAGAATGGTGCGTTCCAGGGTTTCCATCTCCTCGGCCTCGTCGTCGTCCAGATGATCGAAGCCCAGAAGATGCAGTACCCCATGCACCACCAGATGGGCCAGATGGTCGGCCAGGGGCTTGCCCTCGGCCTCGGCCTCGGCGGCGGTGGTTTCGAAGGCGATGATGACGTCGCCCAGCAGCAGCGGCCCATCGTCGGGCTGCGGCGCCCCGTCGTCGTCGAGAGCGGCGAAGGACAGCACGTTGGTCGGTTTGTCCTGGCCGCGATAGTCGCGGTTCAGGCCGCGCACCAGGGCATCGTCGGCCAGCACCAGGCTGAGTTCGGCCCGCTCCAGCGGCAGATCGTCGCAAAACGCCGCGCCCGAGGCCAGGGCCACGGCGGCCACCTGGCGGCAGCGCGCCTCGGCGTCGGGCAGCCGTTCGGCCCAGGGGCCGGCTTCGATGGCGAGGCTGATCAGCGGGCCGCTCATGTCGGGCCTCCGGCCTTGCGCTCGCGGTCGCGGGCGTCGTAGGCCCGCACGATGCGCGACACCAGGCCGTGGCGCACCACGTCGCGCTCGGTGAACTGCACGGCGGCGATGCCGTTCACCCCGCTCAGGGTGTCGAGGGCGTCCTGCAGGCCCGACTTGGTGCCGGGCGGCAGATCGATCTGCGACAGATCGCCGGTGACCACCATGCGGGAATGCTCGCCCAGCCGGGTCAGGAACATCTTCATCTGCACCGGGGTGGTGTTCTGCGCCTCGTCGAGGATGACGAAGGCGCTGGCCAGGGTGCGGCCGCGCATGAAGGCCAGGGGGGCCACCTCGATATCGCCCGAGGCCAGTTTCTTCACCACCTGATCGCCGGGCAGCATGTCGTGCAGGGCGTCGTAGAGCGGGCGCAGGTAGGGATCGACCTTTTCGCGCAGATCGCCGGGCAGGAAACCCAGCCGTTCGCCGGCCTCCACCGCCGGGCGCGACAGGATGATGCGGTCCACCTCGCCCTTCAGCATCATGGATACGGCCTTGGCCACCGCCAGATAGGTTTTGCCGGTGCCGGCCGGGCCCAGGCCGAACACCAGCTCGGACTCGTTCATGGCGCGGATATAGTCGGCCTGGCCGGGGGTGCGCGGCTCGATATGGCGCTTGCGGGTGATGATGGTGGTGTCGGCCGCCGGCTGGGCGGGCAGGGCGCTCATGCGCAGCGCCGCCTCGATATCGGCGGTTTCCACGGCAAAGCCCTTGCGCAGGCGCTGATAGAGGCTGTCCAGCACCACGCCGGCCTGACGCGCCGCCTCGTCCGGGCCGAGAATGTCGACGCTGTTGCCCAGGGAGTTGATCTCCACCCCCAGGGTCTGGCCGATCCGCTCCAGATGGGCGTTGTGCGGCCCGAACAGCGGGGTCAGCAGGCTGGTATCGTCAAAGGAGCGGGTGAGGCGCTGGGTGTCCGCCATGATTCAAGCCTCGCTTTCGATCAGGGTTCCGGCCAGGGAATTGGGGTGGGTGTCGGTGATGCGCAGGCGGCGCACCGTGTTCAGCATGGCGGCGGGCGCCTCGACGAACACCGACTGCATGTAGGGGCTGCGGCCGATGAGCTGGCCGTCGCGGCGGCCGGGCCGTTCCAGCAGCACGTCGAAGCTGCGGCCCAGGCAGGCGCGGTTGAAGGCGGCCGACTGTTCGCCGATCAGGGCGTGGAAGGCGGCCAGACGCTCCTCCTTCACCGCGTCCGGCACCTGCTGTTCCAGGGCGGCGGCGGGGGTGCCGGGGCGGGGGCTGTATTTGAAGCTGTAGGACTGGGCGAAGCCGACGGCGCGCACCAGGGCCAGGCTGTCCTCGAAATCGCGGTCGCTTTCACCGGGGAAGCCGACGATGAAATCCGACGACAGGGCCAGATCCGGGCGGGCGGCGCGCAGGCGTTCCACCAGGCGCAGATACTCGGCGGCGGTGTGCTGGCGGTTCATGGCGGCCAGGATGCGGTCGGAGCCCGACTGCACCGGCAGATGCAAGAACGGCATCAGCTGCGGCACCTCGCCGTGGGCGGCGATCAGGTCGTCGTCGAGATCGCGGGGGTGCGAGGTGGTGTAGCGCAGCCGCGCCAGCCCCGGCAGCTCGGCCAGGGCGCGGATCAGCCGGCCCAGGCCCCAGTGGCCGCCGTCGGGGCTGTCGCCGTGATAGCCGTTGACGTTCTGGCCGAGCAGGGTGATCTCGCAGGCGCCTCCGGCGATCAGGGCGCGGGCTTCGGCCAGGATGGCGGCGGCGGGGCGGGAATATTCGGCGCCGCGGGTGTAGGGCACCACGCAGAAGGTGCAGAATTTATCGCAGCCTTCCTGTACCGACAGAAAGGCGGACGGTCCCTGCGCCGTCGGCTCGGGCAGGTGATCGAACTTGGCCTCGGCGGGAAAATCGGTATCGAGCACGCGGCCGCCGGCGCGGCTGGCGCGGGCCACCATTTCCGGCAGGCGGTGATAGGTCTGCGGTCCCAGTACGATATCGACATAAGGGGCGCGGGCCATGATCTCCTTGCCCTCGGCCTGGGCCACGCAGCCGGCCACGGCGATGATCAGCCCCTGCCCGGCGGCGGCGCGCGCCGCTTTCAGGTCGCGCAGGCGGCCCAGCTCGGAGAACACCTTTTCCGAGGCGTGTTCGCGGATATGGCAGGTGTTGACGATGACCATGTCGGCCTCGTCCACCTCCTGGGCGGCGTGATAGCCCAAAGGCGCCAGCACATCCGCCATGCGGGCGGAATCGTAAACGTTCATCTGGCAGCCGTAGGTACGGATGAAAAGCTTCTTGGGCAAGGACTTATGGATCTCGAAACAGGGGAAGGCCCGCCGGGAGGCCTTCCGGTTGCATGTGCTGCGGGCCCGGCGTCACGGCCAGCTTATCCCAGGGCGGGTCAGGAAGCGACGACCTCTTCCTGATTGCGCGCCCCTCTGCCGGCGTTGGACTGCACCAGGCCGCGGGCGATCAGGCCGTGGCAATGATCGGCCAGGGCCTTGCGCGAGCCGAAACGGTCCAGGGTGACGGGGGGGTAGAAATCCACCTCCACCGTGGTGGTGCCCATGCCGAGCACGTCCCACAGGTGCGGCGCCAGGTCCATGTCGCCGTACCAGGCGTAGAAGGGGCGCCAGCCCCGGCCCATGGGAATGCCGTCCACCCGGGTATAGGCCACCGAGACCGGCTGCACCGGCAGGGCCGCGCCGTCGGGCAGCGGGGTTTCCGCCACCGACAGCAGGGCGCTTTTGAAGGGCAGCACGCGGTTGCCGTCGTTGCTGGTGCCTTCGGGGAACAAAATCATCGATTCGGCGGCCCCGCTCATGCGGCCCCGCATCTCATCGCGCTGGCGCAGGCTTTTTTGCGGCCGGCGGTCGACGAAGGTGGTGCGGCCCAGCCGGGCCAGCAGGCCGATGCCGGGCCAGCCGCGCACCTCCTGTTTGGCCACGAACACCGATTCCAGCAGGGCGCCGAGCACGATGATGTCGAGATAGGAGGCGTGATTGGCGACGAAAAGCGTGGGCCGGGTGGGATTGGGGGTGCCGCGCACCACCAGGGTGAAGCCGACGATCCAGGCCACGCCGCGCCAATAGAGGCGCGGCACGGTGCGGGCCAGCGGCAGAACCGGGCGGCCCAGCAGCAGCAGCGCGGCCTGCACCGGGATCACCAGCAGGGTCCACAGAAGGAAGGCCAGCAGGCGGACCGAGGCCTTGAACGGGCTGCGAAACTGGCGCATCAGGCAGGCCTCACAGGGTCCGCAACGCCGTGCGGTCGTAATGGCGGAAATATTTGTCGGTGATCTGGTCGGTTTTCACGATCACGCAGACGTCGGTGGTGTTGAACTGATGGTCGATCACCGCGCCATCGCCCACCCAGCCCCCCAGCCGCAGATAGCCCTTGATCAGGGGGGGCAGGGCGTTGAGGGCGTCGCGCAGGCTGATGCGGTCCTTTTCCAGGCGGTTCATCTCCACGAACAGGCCGGGCAGGGCGCGCGGCCGCAAGTCCTGCGGCGCCAGATGGTGGTGATAGAGATAGCTCAAGGGCAGGGCCAGCTGATCGGGCGAGGTGCCGGGCAGGCTGGCGCAGCCGAACATCAGATCGATATCGTGGGCGAAGACATAGCTGGCGATGCCGCGCCACAGCATCTGCATGGTCATCTTGGTGCGGAAACGGGGATCGACGCAGGAGCGGCCCAGTTCCAGAACCCGGCCGGAAAAGCCGGCGATGGGTCCGACGTCATATTCGCCGGCGGAATAGAAAGAGCGGAATTTCGGGTTTTCACGCCGCTGCAGCCGGTAGGTGCCCACCACGCCGTCGGCGCCGGAGCCCTTGGTCGGGTCGATGACCAGCAGGTGATCCCAGTCCTCGTCGAACTGGTCGAAGTCGCGGCCGGCGGCGGCCATCTCGGGCGAGGGCTTGGCGCCCATTTCCTCGTAGAACACGCGGTAGCGCAGGCGCTGGGCGGCTTCGATCTCGGCCGTGCTGACCGCCAGTCTGACCTCCAGACTGTCGGAACTGCTTTCGTCCATCTCGGTGGTGCCGGCGGTCATGCTGCCTCTTTTCCGGAAAGTGGGGCGTCGGCCGATGGCGCGGCCGGCGCATCAGGGCGTGGGGGCATCATCGTCGGACTGCAGGGGAACGGCATAAAGTTCCAGACGGTGGCCCACCAGCTTGTAGCCGTAGCTGCGGGCGATCTCGCGCTGCAGGGCCTCGATGGCGGAATTCTGAAATTCGATCACCCGGCCGCTCTGCACATCGATCAGATGATCGTGGTGGGCGTCGGGCATTTCCTCGTAGCGGGCGCGGCCATCGCCGAAATCGTGCCGTTCCAGGATATTGGCCTCCTCGAACAGCCGCACGGTGCGATAGACCGTGGCGATGCTGATGTTGGAGTCGAGGACGGTGGCGCGACGGTGGACCTCTTCCACATCGGGATGGTCGGTGGCGTCGGAAAGAACCCTGGCGATGACCCGGCGCTGCTCGGTCATCTTCATGCCCTTTTCAACACATCGCTGTTCGATTCGCGAAATCATGCGGAATTTCTAACCGATAGCCGGAATGACCCGCAAGCATAAACAAAACGACGCCGGAGTGTAACCCGCGGCGTCGTTTGGGAGTATTGTCACAAAAAAGACTTAAACGG
>JAJZGK010000294.1 GCA_021798485.1 Pseudomonadota bacterium | reverse complement strand
GGGCTGTGGCGCAGAGTCCTGTATCAGTTGCCACCGACGGAGCGGACCCACCGGGTATGAAACTGCTGGTAAGCCGCCTGACCTGGTTTCTTTCTAGAGGCCGCTTGCGGCGTCGCTTTGCTGAGCGGGGTGGCTGCGCCGGTAGTACTGGCTGTCCTCGTTGCGGATATGGCGGATCAGCCAGTCGCACAGGAATTCATAGACGGTATCGCGCAATGCCAGGGCCTCGCCGCGCTGGAACCGCTGCACGAAGCGGTAGGCCCCGGCGATGAACACCGTGTGCGACAGGAAATGCGCCTGCACGATATCGGGCGCCACCTCGGTGAAGTAATCCTCCTCGTCGCGGAAATGCACGGCGGCATATTCCAAAAGCCCGAAGATCACCTCGCCCAGCTCCTCCACCGACAGCTCGGGCTGGCCCAGGGTGTTGATCATGGCGATCAGCTTCTTGTGCTGGCCGTCCAGCACCGGATTGCCCACGGTCAGATCGTCGGTCCATTCGATGACCTTGCGGGACGGCGCCGCCGCCGGCGGCGGCGCGGGGTGCAGGTCCAGGCGGCGCAGGGCCTCCTTGGGCGAGCTGGCCGGTTCCTTGCCCAGCAACCGGCGGAAGGTGGAGACGATCTTGTTCACGGGCAACCTCGTCCGCTGACAGAGGAAACGGCGTCCGGCGCGGCGGCGGGGCGCGGTGAGGGGCGCGGCGCCGTCATGACCCGCCTCCCGCGGGCATGCGGCTGCGCAGGAAATGGTAATAATCGAGATCGTTCTGCACCACGGTGCGGTTGGCGTGATCGGCCTCGAGAATGCTTTCGGCGGCGGCGGCATTGCCGTCCAGACCGTAGGCCAGGGCCAGATTCTGCCGGGCCTGCGGCGGGGCGTTGACGGCGCCGGCGATATCCAGCAGCACGTTGATGGCCTGGCGCGGATGGCCGCTCAAGGCCAGCGACAGGCCCAGATCGTTGCGCGCCCCCATATCGTCGGGCTTCAGGGCCAGGGCCATGCGGTAATAGGCCTGCGCCTCCTCGTGCTTTCCCTGCAGATCATCCGCCGCCCCCAGGCCCAGCAGCGGGCGCGGATCCAGCGAGGCCAGGGTGCGGGCCTGGTTGTAATGGGCCACGCCGTCCTCGATGTGGCGCTGCATGAGATCGATCCGCCCCAGGGCCAGCACCGGCTCCAGGGCCTTGGGAAAGCGCTGGACGGCGGCGGCGTAATCCAGGCGGGCCTTTTCGCTGTCGCCCAGCAGCAGATCGCAATCCCCCACCCCCATCCGGGCTTCGAGATTGCCGGGGTCGCGCTTTTCGGCCTGGGCATAAAGATCGCGGGCGGCGGCCACATCGCCGTTGACCAGGGTGGCCCGGGCCAGCTTCAGGGTATTGTCGTTCAGGGTTTGCGCCGCCGCGCTGACGGGGCGGACGCCCTCGGGCGCACCGCCGCAGGCCGCCAGCGGCAGCAGCAGGAGCACCAGGGCCAGGCGAGGAAAGAGCGTCATTTTGCGAGTGTCTCCGTCAGGCTGAGATAGGCCGGAGCGCCGATGACGATGAACACCGCCGGCAGGATCAGCAGCATCATCGGCAGGGTGATCTTCACCGAAAGCTTGGCCCCCATCTCCTCCAGGCGCAGCAGGCGGGCCGCGCGCTCGGAGCGGGCCAGCACCTTCAGGGCCTGGGTGATGGGGGTGCCGTAGCGGTGCGACTGGATCAGGGTGGTCACCAGCGAGCGCACCGAGTCGACGCCGGTGCGCTCGGCCAGATGGCGCAGGGCGGCCACGGTATCGGCGCTGACCTGGGTTTCGTGGAAGGTCAGCTCCAGTTCGTCGGCCAGGGGCGGGCACAGCGGCTTCATTTCCGTGGCCACGGTGCGGAGGGTGGCGCTCAGGCTGTAGCCGGCATTGGTGCAGATCACCATGAGATCGAGGGCATCGGACAAAAAGCGGTGGATGCGCCGCCGCCGCCATCGCACCCAGCGCTTCAGCAGCAGCTCCGGCGCGATCATCCCCACCATGAAACCGCTCAGCATGACCAGCAGCGACAGGCTGAACGGCGCCGCCGCCGGGCGGCTGCCCAGCACGAACAGCGCCGCCGCCACCCCCAGGCCGCCGCACAGCACCTTGACCGCCACCAGCAGCTGCAGGCCGCACACCTGGCGGACCCCGGCGGCCACCAAAAGCTGCGACAGCTCTTTTTGCTGCTTGGGCGTGAACAGCGGCAGCCGCCCGCCCCAATCGGCCAGCAGGCGGCTGAAGGCGCCGCGCAGGCTGGCCGGCCCCTGTTCCTCGCCGGGGCGGCCGGGGCGGCGCACATAGCGCAGCGCCTCGTCACGCGCGCGCTGGGCGGCCCGCACCGCCGGACGCCCGGCCCGCACATAGGCGATCCAGGCCGCCAGCCCGACGATCAGCGCCGCCGCCATGTCCAGTCTTTGCCCGCCGCTCAGGTCCATCGCTCAGATCTCCAGCCGCGCCATGTGGTTGATCACCGCCAGCCCCAGGAACAGCAGACCGGCCGCCACCCACAGCAGACGCTGGCCCGGCGCGGTGAAAAACAGAATGTCGAGATAATGGGAATTACCCAGTTCCAGCACCCCCACCAGGGCGAAGGGCACCAGCGAGATCACCTTGCTGGCGGCCCGGCTCTGGGCGGTGAGGGCGCGGGTCTTCAGGCGGGTATCGCGCCGCACCCGGATGACATAGGCCAGATTTTCCAGGGTTTCCGCCAAAGGCCCGCCGGTTTCGCGCTGCAATTGCAGGCATACGGCGAAGAAGCGGAAATCGGCGATGCCGATGCGGCGGGCCGCCGCGTCCAGCACGTCGCCGGGATCCATGCCCAGATGCAGGGCATGGCCCATGCGGGCGAACTCCCGCCCCAGCGGCGCCGCCATTTCCTCGCCGGCCATCTGAATGGCCTGATGGGCCGGCACCCCGGCGCTCACCGCGCGGATGATCAGTTCCAGCGCCTCGGGAAACTGTTCCAGGAAGCGCTGCCGGTAGCGCCCGACGATCAGCGCCCGCCCCGCCCCACCGGCCAGCAGCGCCGCCGCCGGCACCCCCGGCAGCAGCAGCCAGGGCGACAGATGCAAGGTGAGCACCGGCGCCGCCGCCGGCAGCGCGGCCGCCACCATGCCCAGCGCCAGCAGCGGCGCCCCCCAGGGGCCGCCCTTGTCGGACAGCAT
>JAJZGK010000063.1 GCA_021798485.1 Pseudomonadota bacterium | reverse complement strand
GTATCGTCCCTCGCCGGGCGGCGGCATCCGCCGCCTTGGCCGCTCGCTCAATGCTCGCTGGATACCGGCCAACGAGTCACGTCAATGGTTGGCCGGTATAAAAACCAGCCGCGCCAGCAGGGCCCGCAGGCGGCGGCGGTCGATGGGTTTGGCGATATAGTCGTCCATGCCGGCGGCCAGGCATTGTTCGCGGTCGCCGTTCATGGCGTTGGCGGTCATGGCCACGATCAGGGTGCGGTTCTTCGGGGCGGGCAGGGCGCGGATCAGGCGGGTGGCCTCGATGCCGTCCATGACGGGCATCTGCATGTCCATCAGCACCAGATCGTAGCGGCCGGCTTCCAGGCGGGCCACGGCCTCGCCGCCGTCGCTGGCCACGTCGGCGCGATGGCCCAGGCGGTCCAACAGCCCCACCGCCACCTGCTGATTGATGAAGTTATCGTCGGCCACCAGCACTCTCAGCCCCGGAGAGACCGCAGCGGCCTCGGGCTCGGCGCCGTCATCCCCGGCGGCGGCGGTCTGGCCCATCAGGCAATCCAGCAGGCAGCTTTGCCGCACCGGCTTCAGCAGCACGGCCTCCAGCCGCAGGGCCTTGGCCATCAGGCTGCTGTCACCCAGTTCGGCCGAAGAGGCCAGGATGATCTTCAGCGCGGCCAGATGGGGATCGGCCCGCAGCACCGCGGCCAGATCAAGGCCGTTCATGCCCGGCATGTGATGATCGAGCAGGGCGATCTGGAACGGCGTTCCCTGGGCATCGGCGGCGCGGATCAGGCGCAGGGCCTCCACGGCGGTTTCGCAGGCCGTGACCTCGGCGCCCCAGCTGGCCAGCTGCAGGGTGAAGATATCGCGGTTGATGGCCAGATCGTCCAGAACCAGCATGCGCACGCGGTCCAGGGGATGGGCGGGCGGGGCGGCCTCGTCGCCGCTCAGGGGCCGCAGCGGCAGGCTGAACCAGAAGCGGCTGCCCTCGCCCTCGCGGCTGGTAAAGCCGATCTCGCCGCCCATGGCCTCCACCACCCGGCGCGAAATGGCCAGCCCCAGCCCGGTGCCGCCAAACCGGCGCGAGGTGGTGGCGTCGGCCTGGGTGAACATGGAAAACAGCTTCGGCTGCACGCTTAAGGGAATGCCGATGCCGGTATCCTCGACGACGAAACGCAGGCGGCGCTGGCCGCCGGCCTCGCCCAGATCCTCGATTTTCAGGGCCACGGCGCCCTGTTCGGTGAATTTGATGGCGTTGCCCACCAGATTGAGCAGCACCTGGCGCAGCCGTCCGGCATCGCCCAGATAAAGGCCGGCCAGTTCGCCCGGCACCAGGGTGGAAAATTCCACCGGCTTGCCGCGCAGGCGGGGCGCCAGAATATCCACCATGCCGTCCACCAGTCCGCCCAGGATGAAGGGGGCCTCGTCCAGGGTCAGGCGTCCGGCCTCGATCTTGGACAGATCGAGCACATCGTTGATGATGGCCAGCAAGGCCTCGCCCGAGGCGCGCACCGTTTCGGCGAAGCGGCGCTGATCGGGGCCGAGGGCGGTGTCCAGCAGCAGGCTGGTCATGCCGATGATGCCGTTCATCGGCGTGCGGATCTCGTGGCTCATGGTGGCCAGGAAATCCGATTTGGCGCGGTTGGCCGCCTCGGCCTGCTCGCGGGCCAGGATCAGGCTGCGGTTTTTTTCGCTGATTTCGGCCTGGGCGTCGCGCAGCCGCTGTTTCAGATCGAACTCGTCGAGGCCGGCGCCCAGCATGCGGGCCACCTGGCCGCACAGGGCCACCACCTTGTCGTTGAAAACATCCTCCTGGCTGGAGACGAACACCAGCAGCGCCCAGATGGCGCCGCCGCGGTGAATGGGGGCGGCCAGGGCCGAGCGCCAGTGCTTTTCGGCCAGCAGGGCGCGCAGTTCGCCCATATTGGGATCGTGGGTATGGGTATTGTTGAAGGCGATGGCGCCGTCCTGCCAGGCCCGCACCACCGGCGGACGGGGGATCTGGCGATGGATATTGGCCTTGAAGGACGACAAAAGCTCGATACCCGGCCCGGCGGCGGCGAGGGGGTGAATGTCGCCCGCCGCATCGGGGCGGCCGATCCAGGCGGCGTGGAACATGGTGTCCTGGATCAGGCGGGTGCAGGTTTCCCGCAGGATGGTCTGTTCATCCTGGGCCTGCAGCAGCACCTCGCCCGCGCCCAGCAGGGCCGAATAGAACTGCTGCAGCAGCTGGCGGTTGCGCTTTTCCTTTTCCCGCTCGGTCACATCGACAAAGGTCCAGATGGAGGTGGAGTCGTCCACCTTCACTCCCATCTTGTCGAGATAAAGCTCCTGGCCGTTCAGGCTTTCGAAGCGCAGGGCATCGATGCGGGCGGCGCCTTTTTCCTGCAAGGTGGCATAGGCCCGCCCCACCGCCTGGTAGCCTTCGTCGTCGGGATAAAGCTGGCGCGAGCGGATGCCCTCCATGCTGCGGGCGTCGGGGTAGCCGAACAGTGAGGCCAGGCGGGAATTGGCGAACAGAATGGTGCGGTTGCGCACCAGGGCGATGCCGACATCGGAATAATCGACGATCTGCGCCCCCACCTTGAGGCGCTGCTCGGCGTTTTGCCGTCCGGCGGCCTTTGTCCCCCAGGGATGCCGCCGCCGTCCTCCGCGTGGCCGGTGCCGCGCCGGCCTGATCTGTTCCCGCATTTTTCCCCGCGACCTGTCGTTTCTTGGAGCCTCTTGTCTGGGCGCCCGTATTATATCACTAAAGTCTTATGTCTACGGTATGGGATCCGGTCTCCCGGTCAGTGCAGGGCGTCGGCGGTCTGGCTCTGGCGCAGCCAGGCATCGAGGGCGGCCGGGGGCATGGGCCGGGCATAGCGGAAACCCTGCACGGCGACGGCGCCGGCGCCGCGCAGGTGGTTTTCCTCGGCCTCGGTTTCCACGCCTTCGGCGATGATCGACATGTCGAGGGCCCGTGCCAGCCCGAGAATGGCGGCGACGATGGCGGCATTGTCGTTCTCGGCATGCACCTCGTGCACGAAGGAGCGGTCGATCTTGATGGTGGAAATGGGCAGGCGCTTCAGATAGCTGAGCGAGGAATAGCCGGTGCCGAAATCATCCACCGACACCTGAATGCCCAGCTCGCGCAGGCGCCGCAGCTGCTGGATGGTTTTTTCCGGATTGGCCATCACCGTGCTTTCCGTCAGCTCCACTTCCATCTGGCTGTGATCCAGGCGGTAGTGCCGCAGCAGGCGGGCGACGCTTTCGGCGAAGGCGGTATTGGAAAACTGCCGCGCCGAAACGTTGACCGCCACCCGCATGCCCGGTCGCCCGGCCTCGCGCCAGCGGGCCAGCTGGCGGCAGGCCTCCTCGATCACCCAGGCGCCGATCTGCGAGATGAGGTTGCTTTCCTCGGCGACGGGAATGAACACCGAAGGCGGCACCAGGCCGCGTTTGCGGCAGTTCCAGCGGATCAGCGCCTCCACGCCGATCAGCTTTCCCGTGGGCAGATCGATCTGCGGCTGGTAATGCAGCTCGAATTCGTTGCGGGCGATGGCCTGGCGCAGCTCCGCCTCCAGGTGCAGCCGGTCCACCGCCGCCGCGTTCATGTGCGGATCAAACAGGCAGAAGGTGTTGCGGCCGTTGTGCTTGGCCCGGTACATGGCGGTATCGGCATGTTTCATCAGGGTGGGGAAGTCCTCGCCATCCTCGGGAAACACCGCCACGCCGATGCTGCTGCCGATGGTGACGGACTGGCCGGCCAGATCCACCGGAGCCGACAGGGCCTCGGCGATTTTTTCGGCGATCTCGGCGATCTCGGCGGCGGTGCCGACATTGGCGGCCAGGACCATGAACTCGTCGCCGCCCAGGCGGGCCACGGTATCGCTGTGCCGCAAGGCGCCGCACAGGCGCGCGCTCACCGCCTTCAGAAGCGCGTCGCCGGCGGCATGGCCCAGGCTGTCGTTGACGATCTTGAAGTGGTCGAGGTCGAGGAACAGCAGGGCGACGCGGCTCTGGTCGCGCCGGGCGAAGGCGATGGCCCGTTCCACGCGGTCTTGCAGCAGCAGGCGGTTGGGCAGCCCGGTCAGGCTGTCGTGATGGGCCAGATGCAGCAGGGACTGTTCATGGGCTTTCAGCGAGGTGATGTCGAGGAACGCCCCGATATAGCGGGTGGTGGCGGGATCGGGCCCGCCGACGGCGGAGATGCTGAGCCATTGCGGATAGATCTCGCCGCTCTTGGTGCGGTTCCAGATCTCGCCGCGCCAGGCGCCGCGCCGCCGCAGGGTGGTCCACATTTCGCCGTAAAAGCTGTGGTCCTGCCGCCCCGAAGCCAGCAGGCGCGGATTTTTGCCGATCACCTCGCTGGGCTCGTAGCCGGTGATGCGGCAGAACGCCGGATTGACGCTGACGATGTTGGCCTGGGCATCGGTGATGCAGATGCCTTCCCGGATATTGTTGATGACTTCCTCGTAAAGCCGGGACTGGGCCTCGCCGCGCTTGCGCTCGATGGAATAAAGAATGGTGCGGTAGATGATCTGGTTGTGGATGGCGCCCTTGACCAGGAAATCCTGGCAGCCGCGATTGACGGCGGCCAGACCGAACTGCTCGTCGTCGCTGCCGGTCAGGATGATGACGGCGGCGCCGCCGCAGTTGGCCAGAACGCGGTCGATCAGCTCCACCCCCTCGCCATCGGGAAGATTGGCGTCGAGCAGAATGGCGTCGACTTTATAGTGGCCCAGAAAATCCAGGCATTCGGCCAGGGAGGAGACGCAGGAGAGCCGGATATCGGCATAGCGCTCCAGGCGGGCCGAGGCCAGCTGGGAATCGAGGGGATTGTCTTCCACCAGCAGCACGTATTTTGGGGCGCAGGACTGCGAAACAGCCATTTCATTCAACCTGAGAGATGGGTTTATCTATACTAAGGTATAGGAATTTTATGCATATCGCCATGGGATATTTAAAATTTATCACAAATATACAAGACTCTGTCCCGTTCCTCACGGCCCCCGCAGCCACACCTGCACGGTGGTGCCCCGGTCCGGCTCCGACTGGATCGACAGGGTGCCGTTATGCTGGCGGGCGATGCGCAGGGCGGTGATCAGCCCCAGGCCGGAGCCGGGATAGCGGGTGCGCGGATGCAGGCGGGAAAACGGCCGGATCAGGGTGGGCAGGTAGCGGGCTTCGATGCCGATGCCGTTGTCCTTGATCTCGAAGCGCCACAGATCGCCGTCGCGGCAGGCGCTGACGGTGATGGCCAGGGGGCGATCGGGTGAGCGGAATTTCAGGGCATTGGACAGCAGGGTATCGAACAGGATGAAAAGCCGGGCGGGATCGCCGGGAACCACCGGCAGGGCCGACAGGCTGATACTGTCTCCGGCGCCGTCCATTTCCCGCACCAGGGCGGCCAGCAGGGCGTTCAGATCCACTTCGGAAAACGCATGGCGCGACTGGCCGGCGCGGGCGAATTCCGACAGTCCGGCCACGAAAACGCGCAGCTGGGCGCTTTCCGTCAGAATGGCTCCCAGGGCGAAACCGGCCTCTTCGGACAGGCCGGCGGGAAGGGTGCGTTCCAGCAGTTGGGCCATGGTGGCGATCTGGCGCGCCGGTTCCTGCAGATCGTGGCAGGTGGCGAACAGCAGCTGTTCCAGATCGACATTGACCGACGACAGCAGATCCTCCTGGCGGCGCAGCTGGGTGATGTCCTGTTTCATGCCCACATAGTGGGTGATATGGCCGTTTTCGTCGGCGATGGGCGAAATCACCGCCTGCTCGATCAGGTCCGAGCCGTCCTTGCGGCGGTTGATCAGTTCCCCCTGCCAGGTCATGCCGCTGCGGATGGTGCTCCACAGGGCACGGAACTGGGCGGGGTCGGTGCGGCCCGATTTCAGCAGGCGGGGGGTTTTGCCGCAGGCCTCGGCGGCCGTGTAGCCGGTGATGGTCTGGAACTGCGGGTTGACATATTCGATGGTGCCCTCGGCATCGGTGATCATGATGGCGATGGGGCTTTGTTCCACGGCGGTGCCCAGCTTGCGCATATGCTCCAGGGTTTGGCGGTTCTGCCGCTCGGCCCGCAGCAGCAGCGCCAGCAGGCCGGCCAGCAGGGGCAGCAGCCCGGCCGATCCCATGATCAGCGCCTTCAGCAGCCGGTGCCGTCCCTCCTGGCGGGCGGCGTAGGCGCTCATGTAGAGGCGCCGCGCCGCCGTCATGCTGGCGTGGCTGCGCACCTGGAAATAGGCGTCCACCGCATCGCGCAGGCGCAGGCGCTGTTCAGCCAGCATATGGGCGTGCAGTGTCAGCGTGGCCGCCTCGGTCCGGGCGGCACCCCGCGGCAGCACCCGTTGCAGCCGCTCCGGCAGATCGTCGGGAATTTTTACCGAAAGCACCAGGATCAAGGCCTGCCGCAAGGCCCGGATGGTGGCGGGATCGGCGTGGGCGGCGTAGGCCTCGACGGCGGCGGGCAGATAATTCTCTTCGTTGTTGGCAAAGGCGGCGGTGCGCTTGATGTGATCGGCCAATGTCAGTTTTTGCGTGATCAGGGCGCGGTAATGCTGCCATTCCGCCGCCGAATCCCCGGCCCCCAGGGCCCGGACCTGCGCCTCGGCCTGATCCAGCGCCGCCCGAAGGGCGCGGGTATGGACCACGAAGGGATCATAGTTGGGCAGCGCCGCGGCGGCCACCTGCAGCACATCACGGTCCAGATCGGTTTCGGCGCGGGCGATGGCGTCGAAGCTGGCGATGGTGCGGGTATGCAGGCTGGTGTCGTCGCCGCTTTGCAGCGCCAGCCGCGAGGCCAGCAGCGTGGCGCCCAGAACCGCCAGCAGCAGCAGCAGGAACGGCAGGCGGTAGCCGCGCATCATGGCCGGGGCCCGCCGTCGTCCGCCGTCATGTTGCCCGGCAGGGTGTCGAGAAAGCGGATGATGAGGGTGATGTCGCCGTCGGGGATGGCGCGCCCCAGCTGATAGCGGCCCATCAGGCGGATGGCGGTGGCAAGATCGGGCACGCTGCCGTCATGGAAATAGGGGGGCGTGAGCACCGCCAGACGCAGGCTGGGCACCTTGAAGACGTAGCGGTCGTCGGGCTGCCCGGTAATGGCATAGCGGCCGAGATCGGCGGGATGCGGGGGTTGGCTGAGGGGGTGGCCATAAAATCCGAAGCGCTGAAACATATTGCCGCCCACATTGGCGCCCTGATGGCAGGAGCTGCAGCCGTAGGACTTGAACAGGGCATAGCCTTGCGCGGCCTCGGGGCTGATGGCGCTATCGTCGCCCTTCAGCCAGCGGTCGAAGGGGGAATCGGGCGTCAGCAGGGTGCGCTCGAAGCTGGCGATGGCCTCTTCCACCCGGCGCGGCGTCGGCGGGCCGCCATCGATGCGCTGAAAGGCGGCGCGGTAGGGGCTGTGCTCCAGCCGGGCGATGACCTCGGGCCAGCGGCTGCCCATTTCCCGCGGGTTGGTGACGGGGCCGCCGGCCTGTTCCTCCAGGCTGTCGGCGCGGCCGTCCCAGAACTGCGCCAGATTCAGGGCGGCATTATAAACGGTGGGGGTGTTGACGGGCTCCTCGGCGCCGCCGATGCCGATGGCATGGGCCAAGCCGTCGATGCCGGCCATGGCCAGATTATGGCAGCTGCCGCAGCTGACCGAGCCATCGCGCGACAGGAGGGGATCTAGGAACAATTGGCGGCCCAAGGCCACGCGGGCGGGATTTTCCGGCGGCGGCGCCGGGATGGGGCTGATGGGTTCGTAGCGGCGCGGCGGCCCCGCCCAGGCGGCGGCGGCCAGAAGCAGCAGTGCGGCGGCCGCGAGCCCTGTCCTCCCTCCCTGCACGCTGCGGCCCTCCTCTCGCAGACACGCGTAAAGCGTGTGCGCGCCGTGGCTGTGTTCGGCCCTTGATGGGTATAACTTATATCAAACGTCTTATATTTACCACCCTAAAATCACTATGATCATAAACTTAAGGATAGGAATTTAGGCGCAAAAAAGGCCGGATGAAACATCCGGCCCGAAAGCATGAAAGGAGGGCGGGTTACCAGTAGCGGACCCGGCCCACATCCACATGCACGAAATTGGAGGCGGGGTACTGTCCGACACCGCCGGCATGCAGGCTTTTGGCGGCGCGGCCCAGATGGTGCACGCTCACCCCCTCGACGCGGATATCCACGGCCTTGCCTTCCATATGCAGGGAATGCTGGGCCACGCCGTCGCTCAGCGAGGCCAGCATGGCGTTGGTCTGCGGCGTACGGTAGCCGGAAACGATCTGCAGCGGTTTGTTGCCGGCCACACGGTGCTGCAAAGCGGCCAGCACGTCGATGACGTGGGGATCCATCACATGCACGGCGCCGGAATAATGATCGCGCAGCAGATGGTTCAGCTGGCGCAGGGCGCTGGTGCGATAGCGGCCGTCATGCCAGTAAACGGTGCGCAGGCTTTCACCGGTATGGATGTTGTGCAGATGGATGATCCGCTCCATATGGGTGCGCAAGGCGGCCTGCGCCGGTGTTGCGATCAGCGTCGAGGCCGAGGCGGCAGCCGTCAAGGCCAGGAAATTTCGGCGGCTCAGCATCGCGAGCAGCCCCGGTTCCGATTCAGCTTGTCCATGGTCAGCCCTCTGGTAAGCCCCAACGTGGCGTTGGTTTTAGCAGATCTCTACGGGATGCGACAACCTTCACATATCACTTTTTGCGGCTGGGTGGAGGTTTTCGGCACGATCTCCACCTTGGCCGAGGGCGGCCGGGCCAGGGCGGCCTCCAGGCGATGATCGCGGCCATAGATGTCGTCGCGGGTCTGCAGCACGCCATCGGCGTCCACCCACATGGTCCAGTAAAACAGCCACACCGGCACCGCCTTGGAAACGCTGATGGTGTGGGTGCCGCCCTGCTGCACCTCCTGATTCAGGCGCGCCTGGGTCCAATCCTTGTCGCGCAGCAGATAAAGCGCCAGGGCATCGGGATTTTCCAGGCGCACGCAGCCGTGCGACAGATCGCGGCTGGCGCGGCTGAAGGCCCGGTGGTTGGGGGTGTCGTGCAGGTAGATGTCTTCCTGGTTGGGGATGTTGAACTTGATATGCCCCAGGGCGTTGTCCGAGCCGGGGCTTTGGCGCAGCGACCAGGGGAAGGTGGTGCGGCTGCTCCAGTCGATGCCGATGCCCTGGCTTTCCGGGCTGCCGGGCGGGAAGCTGTCGGAAACGATTTCCAGATCGTTGGCCAGAAGATAGGTGGGATCCTTTTTCAGCTTGGGCAGGATCTCCTTGGTGGCGATGGAGCTGGGCACATGCCAGGTGGGGTTGATCACCAGCGAGCGCAACTGGGCATGCAGGGCCGGGGTGGGGTGCTTGGGGTCGCCCACCACCGTCTTCATCGACAGCACGGCCTTGCCGTTTTCCACCACTTCCAGCCAGGCGGCCGGCACATTGACCACGATGTGGTTGCTTTCCAGATGCGGCGGCAGCCAGCGCCAGCGCTCCATGTTCACCACCACCTGCTGGGCCAGCTCGCGCGGCGACACATTCATGACGGCCACGGTGCGCCGCCCCAGTTCGGCATCGTCGGCCAGGCCGTGCCGCTGCTGGAACAGGCGCACGGCGGCCTGAAGGTCGGCGTCGTAGACCGGGGTGACCGGCTGGTCGGCCGTCAGTTCGCCGGTGGCCATCAGACGGCGGCGCACGGCGGGGATGCGCGGATCGACGGCGCCGGGCTTCAAGGTGGGGCCGGGGGGCACCTTGGGCCAGCCGCCGGCGGCGGCCACGGCGCGCAAGTAGGCCAGCTGGCGGCGCAGCAGCTGATAGCCGGCGTAAGGCGGCTGCAGGCTTTGCAGGGCCGGCACGATATCTTTTATATGGCCGGCCACGAAGGGGCGGGCGTCGAAGGGGGCGGGCACCAGGAACCAGTCGTCCTCGATGCTGCGCGGGTCCACCCGCTGGCCGCGCATGGCCGAAGCATAGCGCAGCACGCCGTCGGTCAGCAGCAGTTCGGCCTCGGCCCGGGTTTGGGCGTCGGCGCCGTCGGCGCGGCGGCGGGCGATGGCCCTTAAATGAAAGCGCGACGGCTGCAGGCCCTCCTGATCGGCGGCCCCCAGGATTTCCATCAGCGAATCGGCCTGATCCCCCCACAAGGGCTGCCAGTGATGCGGGCGGTAGAGCTGGCGCAGGGCATCGGCGTCCAGAAGCTCGCCGTCGATTTTCAAGACGCCGTCCTGCCCGGCCAGCAGCGATTGAATGGCGGTCTGTTCCGCGCCGCTGTCGGCCAGGGCGGGCGGCGCGGCGTTGGCGGCGTATCCCGGGCAGGCGGCCAGTAGCGCCGCGGCCACGGCAAGGGGGCGCAGCAGACGAAGGGGCGCGTGGGAAAAAGGCGGGGAAAGCAAGACTGCGGTCCTCGAAGGGGTGGGGGGCCTCCTGCCCGCCGCCGCCAGGGCGGGACCGGGAGAAGAGCGCTTCATCACATACCCGTCCGCCCGGCCTTTTTCCACATCTTTCGGGGGGGATGCCCTCACCCCGTGGTGGAAAAACACTGTCTTTAAAACTTTACCCTGTATCGAACCGCCTTATGTCTATTGTGTGATGTGACCGGCGAGGGGGCTCTGCTATCGTTGTTCAAAAGGTGGCGCCCGGCGCCCATGGGGCGCGGAAAATTTCCGGCCACGCCTGCCGTTTCTCCAATTAACGGGAGACAACCGGATGAAAATCTGGGATTATAAAATGTCTTTGCAGACCAACATTGGCTAATAAAGTTGCTTAGCAAGGGGACTGAAATGGAAATCAAGAAAGTTGGCGTCATCGGTTGCGGCACCATGGGCCTGGGCGTTGCCCAGGTGATTGCCCTGGCGGGCATTCCGGTCGTGTCGGTGAAGGCCACGCCGGGCTCGGTCGACAAGGTGCGCGAGGGCCTGGACAAGAGCCTGTCGAAGTCGGTGGAACGCGGCAAGATGGAAGCCGCCGCCAAGGACACCATCCTGGCCAACATCACCTTCACCACCAATGAGAACGATGTGGCCGGCTGCGACCTGATCATCGAGTCCATCGTCGAGGATCTGGAGACCAAGAGCGCGCTGTTCCGCCGCCTGGAGGGGATCGTCTCGGAAGAGTGTCTGCTCACCACCAACACCTCGACCCTGTCGGTCACGGCGCTGATGAGCGTGTGCAAGCACCGCAAGCGGGTGGCCGGGCTGCATTTCTTCAACCCGGCGCCGGCCATGGCCCTGGTGGAGATCATCCATGCCTTCGAAACCTCGGAGAAGACCGTCAAGAAGCTGAGCGCCTTCACCCAGAAGATCGGCAAGGATCCGGTGCTGGTGCAAGACACCACCGGCTTCATCGTCAACCGCCTGCTGACGCCCTACATGCTGAACGCCATTCGGCTGCTGGAGCAGGGCACCGGCACCATCGAGGCCATCGACAAGGCCATGATGCTGGGCGCCGCCCATCCCATGGGGCCGTTCGCCCTGGCCGATTATATCGGCCTCGACGTGGTGATGGCCATGGCCCAGAACTGCTACGACGATGCCCGCACCACCGACCTGGCCACGCCGCACACCCTGCAGCGCCTGGTGCAGCTGGGCTATCTTGGCCGCAAGAGCGGAAAGGGCTTCTACGATTATTCTAAGAAGCCGCTGGAGGCCAACAGCGACCTGAGGCGCCCGGTGGCCTGATCTGTACCGGCACTCCAATGAAATGGAAAAGCCCGGCGGAGCGCTCCGCCGGGCTTTTTTCTTGATTTTCTTGAAGAGTCGTCGCGGAACCGTTCACCCGACGACCGGCCTTATACCAACCGCCCAATGAATTGCCCGGTTGTATCGTCCCTCGCCGGGCGGCGGCATCCGCCGCCTTGGCCGCTCGCTCAAGGCTCGCTGGATACCGGCCAACGAGTCACTTCAATGGTTGGCCGGTATTACCCCTCGCCGCGGGCGGTATCGCGCACGGTCTGCAGGAACTGTTCGGCCTCGGTGCCGAGATCGCCCACCACCGAGGTCAGGGCGCGGGCGCTCCAGATCACCCGCACGGTGCTGGCGCAGGCCATGGCCGAGGATTTGGACAGGTGCGACACGCTCTGCGACACCGCCACCGCCTGCTCGGCCACCTCTTCGATATTGGCGGCGATGTTCTGGGCGGCCTGCTGCTGCTCCGACACCGCCTGCGAAATATCCTCGGCATTGCGGTCCATGGTGGCGATGGTGTCCACCACCCGCTCGATGCTTTCCTTCATTTCGCGGGTGGACACCTGCACGGCGGCCACCTGGGCCGAAATCTCGTCGGTGGCCCTGGCCGTCTGGTTGGCCAGGTTCTTCACCTCGCCGGCCACCACGGCGAAGCCCTTGCCGGCCTCGCCGGCCCGCGCCGCCTCGATGGTGGCGTTCAGGGCCAGCAGATTGGTCTGGCTGGCGATATCGTTGATCAGCCCCACCACATCGCCGATGGACTGCACGGCGACGGCCAGATCATCCATGCGCTGGGCGGTGGTCCTGACATCGGCCACGGCGGTGCGGGCGATGCTGCTGGACTGGCGGGCCCTCTCGGCCACATCGTTGACCGAGGCGGCCAGCTGCTGGGTGGCCTCGGCGGCGGTGGCCGAGCGTTCGGTGGTGATCTTGGCGGCGCGGCCCACATTGACCGAGCGGTCGCCGCTATGTTCCGAGCGCGACGCCATGGCCCCGGCGGTGGCGCCGATGCCCGAGGTGGCGGCTTCCACCTGCTGCACCCGGCTTTTCACCGTTTCCTCGAAGCGGTTGGCCATATCCTCCAGGGCGGCGGCGCGCTGGCGGGCGGCCTGAAGGCGCTCCTCCTCCTGCTGGCGGCGCAGGCCCTCGGCCTCCTGCATATGGGTTTTGAACACATCCACGGTGCGGGCCATCTCGCCCATTTCATCGCCGCGCTCCAGGAAGGGCACGCCGACGGCAAGATCGCCCCGGGCCAGGCGGTCCATGGTGCCGATCATGCCGCCGATGGGGGTGGTGATCACCCGGCCCAGACTCCAGCGCACCCCCAGCACGGCGGCGGCGGCGGCGGCCAGGCCCCCCAGGATCAGGGCCAGCAGCACGTGATGCAGGTGATGCTGTTCCCGGGCCATGGACAGCGAGCTGGACAGCACGGCGATCACCTCGCCGTCCTGCAGGCCCATGGCGCCGTGGCAGCTGTGGCAGACCTCGCTCTTGGCGCCGTCGGTCACGCCCAGCACGATGGGCATGGAATAGCGGTAGAAGCCGTCAACGATGCGGGCCACCGGTTTGCCGCTGGCCAGGGCATCGCGGTCGACGGCATCGCGCGGCAGCTTGGGCGCGCGTTCGGGCGCGGAGTCGTGCATGTAGCTCACCACCTTGGGGCTCCACACGCTCCACACCTTGCCGGGATAGTTGACGTTGCGGCTTTTGAACCAGTTGTTGAAAATGGCGATGCCGATATTGTCGGGATCGTCGGGGCGCTTGGCCATGACATTGACGATCAGGGCATGCAGCGAGGTCATCTCGTTGACGCTGAGCTGATTGAGCTTGCGTTCCATGGCGCCCTGTTCGTAAAGGGCGATCACCAGCACCACCAGGGCCGCCAGCAGCGTTACCCCCAGGCCGACGAAAATCATGAAGCGCTGGCGCAGCTTCAACCCCTGCCCTGAACCGACCATGCCCGCTCCTCCGGCGGGATGGATGGCGACGGCCAGAATCCCGCATTCATTGTCTTATACTTAAGGACTAATAAGCTTACGCCGCCGGGGCGGGATGTTCAAGGGCCGGAGTTTGGGAAGCCTTCTGAAACAGAGACTTATACCAACCGCCCAATGAATTGACCGGTTGTATCGTCCCTCGCCGGGCGGCGGCATCCGCCGCCTTGGCCGCTCGCTCAATGCTCGCTGGATACCGGCCAACGAGTCACTTCA
>JAJZGK010000293.1 GCA_021798485.1 Pseudomonadota bacterium | reverse complement strand
CGGCCAACCATTGAAGTGACTCGTTGGCCGGTATCCAGCGAGCATTGAGCGAGCGGCCAAGGCGGCGGATGCCGCCGCCCGGCGAGGGACGATACAACCGGTCAATTCATTGGGCGGTTGGTATAACTGTGCATTTCCTTGATGGTAGCGATCAATCTTGATGTGTTTTCAGAACGGGTCTTGATCAGCAGCAGCGCCTCGCTGTCCTCATGCAGGGCCCCGTCCCAGCGGTAGACCGAGGTTATCCCCTCCAGGAGATTGACGCAGGCGGCCAGGCGCTGTTCCACCAGGGCCTGGGCGATGGCGCGGGCCTCGTCGCGGTGGGCGGCGGTGACGTAAACCAGACAGGCGTCCATAGTCGATACCATTGTTTAATGAAGCGGCGGCGCACAACTACGCTTGACGGCATCAATCGGCGGGCAGCGCCGCCGCCAGCAGGTCTGCCGCGTCATCGATACCGCTGGGAGCCGGCAAAGCCTTGGCAGGCAAGGAAAACAACTTTTGGAGTTGCTGTTCCAGGCGCGCCGGCACGAACAGATCCGTGCCTTCAATCTCCAGGCATCGGCCGTTTTCCCGCAGCCACTCAATCATATACGGCGCTTCCGGCCAATCCGGGCGCGGGATATGCAGCATGGGCACGCCGTTGACCGCCGCTTCGGTGAAGGTGCCGTAGCCGGGCTTGCCCAGGATGACGTCGGACGAAGCCAGAAGATCACCGAACGCCATGGGCACCGTTTCGCGGTCGATGAGATCGGGATGGCCGCAAGGATCGCCGGCCAGCACCCATTTCCAGCCCGGAAGCCGGGGAAAGAGGCTGTAATCCAGGGGATAGGCCATGCCGCCGAAGGCGATCAGCCCCACCTTTTCATGGGCGGCGGCCCCGATCAGGGCACGCAGGCGGTCCGGCGCGGCGCGGCCCTGGCGGGCCAGCGGGCCGATGGAGCGCAGGTTGGGCAGCCCCGGCATGGGCATGGCCGGACTGGGGCGCAGAAAGGCCCGGGCCGAGGCATAGCCGGCACGGATTTCGGCCAGAATCTCCTGGGCGCCGTCCAGGCCGCCGCAATAATGACCGAATAGATCCAGCCAGTTGAGGCAACTGAGGGCATAGGCCGGAATCCCGGCCTCGCGCGCCGCCAGCAGCGCCACATAGGATACGTTGGACAGCACCAGATCAACGCCGCTCCGGCGCATCTTCGCGGCCAAAGCCGACACGGTGGCGGCCAGACCGGCATGCAAGCGGCGGTAGCGGTGGTGCGAGGCGGCCACATCCACCTCCAGGATCGAGCGCATCACCAGGCCGAAATCGGCGCTGTCCCCGATGGGCTCGCTCCACAGCGCCGTCTCGGCGCCATAGCAGCCGCGCATCCACGCCGGATCGACGGCGCTTTGCACGCTGACGGCCAGACCGGGACGGCGGCGGCGCAGGGCCTGCACCACCGGCGCGGTCATCGCCGCATGGCCGTAGCCGTGCGCCGACAGGGCCACCAGCAGATGACCGCCCATCAAAGCGCTCCCCGCCCCGCCCTACTGGGCGCTGGGCGACAGCTGCCAGCCGGTGAAATCGCCGTTGCCGGTGGGGCGGCGGCAGAAGGTTTCCATCCAGTCCCAGGTGGTGACGCGCGGATGCTCCTGATCGAAAATGAACTGGCCGTCCTTGACCGCCGGCACCGATTCGCTGGTGCTGAGGGTCATCTTGTTGGCCACGCATTCGCTGGTTTCCGAGGTATCATGCCGGGTGGTGCGGATGGTGACGGTATAGGTGGCGTTCTTTTCCTCGTCGGAGGAATTGACGTTGGTTCCCGGCGTGGAATCGCTGAGGTTCGACATGTTGGACTTGATGGCCTTCAAGGTCAGATCCTTCAGCATGCCGATCATCAGATGGTTGCTGGGGGCGTTGGCCGACTGGAAATAGCCGTCCACATTGGTCAGAACATCGTCCACCACCGCCTGCGGCAGCCCATCGACGCGGGCGATATCGGCCGCGTCGGAGGCCAGGGCCGGACCGGCGGCCAGGCAAGCCAGAACAAAAACGGGAACGGCGGCTTTCAGGCGGGACGACATGGGCTGATCCTCGTTGAGCGGTGTCGTTGAAGAACTGCGGAGTGCTTTTAAGAACCGATTAAGACAGCATTATGGCGCCATACGAAAAAGGGGCTGCCGTTTGGCAACCCCTTTTCCCGAAGAGTGGCTTCGATTGGTCGGGCAGGCCGGATTCGAACCGACGACCCCCAGTCCCCCAGACTGATGCGCTACCAGACTGCGCTACTGCCCGTCAGGAAACCACTCTGACCTTCCTCGTTGGAAGGAGCGGCACTATACCACCTAATTTTTGGAACGCAATGACCTTTTGGAAAAAAATACCCCAGGGGAAAAAGGACTAAAAACCAAGCGTAATTAAGGGCTTCGCCCTTGCCGCGAGGCGGCGAGAACGTCGCGCAGATCTTCCAGTTCCCGCAGGATCGACAGCAGTTCATCGCGGCCGGTGGCCGGCTCCTCCACTGCAGGCGGCGGCGGCTCCAGGGACTGTTGCGGCTGATCGTCCTGGATGGCGGCAAACACCGTCTCGGGCGGTGGCGCGGTGACCGGCGCCATGATTTCGGCGGCCTCGGCCTCGGTTTCGGCGGGTTCGGCCTCAAAAAGACCGCTCTCGGGAAAGAGGGAATCCGGCAGAAAGGCCTCGGCGCGGCGGGGCGGCGGCGCCTGCCAGGGGGCCTGGCCGTCATCGTCGGGGGAAAAGGCGGACGGTTCGACGGAGGGCGGCGGCTCGGGCGTGGGATCGCGGTAAATCTCGCGGCCCATATCCTGCAGGATTTTCACCACCCCTTTGATGGTGTAGCCGTCCTTGTAAAGGAAATCGCGGATGCGCCGCAGCAGGATGACGTCTTCCGGGCGGTAGTAGCGCCGTCCGCCTCCCCGCTTCAGCGGCTTGATCTGCGAGAATTTGCTCTCCCAGAAGCGCAGCACATGCTGCTGCACGCCAAGCTCGTCGGCCACTTCGCTGATGGTGCGGAACGCCGCGTCGGATTTTCCATTCCGGCGCGACGCCGAAAGATCCTGGTCCTCGGCGGATGTCACGGTCACGGCTCGGCGCTATCGGCGTGACCGTTGTTGATGCGGCTGCGCAGAAGTTGCGAGGGCCGGAACACCAGCACGCGGCGCGGCAGAATGGGCACTTCCTCG